>CAYUFZ010000064.1:3932-7996 GCA_964444025.1 uncultured Emticicia sp. | reverse complement strand
CTTTTATCCGAAAATTCAAAAGCGAATCGAGCATTGAATATCGAACAATATAAAATACAAACGAAGAATATTAAAGATATTTCTGCTAAAGTAAAAGACTTGACTCAGCTTAAAACAGAATTAAGCATACAAAATTTAAGTGGTGATTTAGCAACAATAAATACAGATAATCTAAAAAAAGAAAGAAATGATTTTTGGCTAAAGTATCTGCGAAAAGATGTCTATTTGCAAGAAACAATCGAAGTTTTAAATGATATGTTCGAGACTAACAAAGGTATTGCAGAGAAAAAATAAAAATAAAGCCCCTCGATTATATCGAGGGGCTTTATTTTTATTTTTTATTAAATTTCTTGAACCAACTCCATATTTTCATCATTATCACTCCAAAAATGGCTTCCCTGAAAATCTTAGAACTCATTTTTGATTCTCCCCTGGTTCTATCGGTAAAAATAATCGGAACCTCCGTAATATTAAATCGATATAAGTAAGCATTAAATTTCATCTCAATCTGAAACGCATAGCCGATAAAAGTAATTTTATCCAAAGGTATCGTTTCTAATACTTTTCTCGAATAGCAAATAAAACCTCCCGTTGGGTCCATGATTTTCATTCCAGTGATGAATCTCACATAAACTCCCGCAAAGTAGGACATCAACACTCTCCCCATCGGCCAATTGACAACATTGACCCCCTTGATATACCGAGAACCGATAGCTACCTCGAAGCCTTCCTGTTTGCAAGCATAATTTAATTTTACCAAATCTTCAGGATTATGCGAAAAATCAGCATCCATTTCATAAATCAACTGATATTCTCGTGCCAATGCCCACTTGAAGCCGTGAATATAAGCAGTACCTAATCCCAATTTACCACTTCTTTCAAGCAAATGAAGCCTCTCACCAAAAACACCTTGTAGTTCCTTGACTTTCAAAGCAGTACCATCCGGCGAACCGTCATCAACGATTAACACATCAAAAAGAACCTCGAGGCTCATTACTTTTCTAATAATAGCCTCGATATTTTCGATTTCGTTATAAGTCGGAATTATGACAAGATTTTCTTTCAATTGATTTTTCGTTTTTGAATATTTGGGAAATATTTATTTTCGACTGACCTTTACAATAAGATTGAACTCATCCATTTCTATCTCAACAGAATCCATAGGTTTGGCATCTACTATATCCAAACTCAGAGCTTGCACTTCTTGGCAAATATACTCTTTATTGAGCAAAATTGCATTCGCCAATGAAGTATCGTTGTTTTGTAATTCAATGGTAATTTTATCAGTCACTTCAAAGCCTGTATCTTTTCGATAGTTTTGGATACGATTGACAAAATCTCTCGCTATTCCCTCTGCACGAAGTTCATCAGATATGTTTACATCTAATGCAACGGTAATGCCATTATCCGAAGCAACCAACCAGCCTGGCACATCTTCTGTCTGAATTTCAACATCTTCAATCTTCAGATATTCAAACGATTCAATTGTCGAATTAGTGAGTAATTGCCCATTTTTTTCGAGTTCTTTCAATTGTTCGGGTGTCATTGCCGTAATAAAGGCTCCGACATCTTTCATATTCTTACCATATTTAGGTCCTAAAACCTTAAAATTAGGCTTCACTTTTTTCTTTAATATTCCTGCATCATCGTCAATATATTCGATGAGTTTGATATTCACCTCCGACTTAATAATCTCTTCTACGTTTCGGATATTCTCACGAACTCCTTCCGACAAAATTGGGATTAAAATTCTTTGTAGTGGCTGACGAACTTTAATTTTATTTGTTTTTCTCAACGAATGCACCAAAGAAGAAATTCGTTGTGCCAAATCCATAGAAGCCTCCAAATTCTTATCTACCCAAGACTCGTCCAACTGACTCCAATCAGTAAAATGAACAGAAATGTGCCTATAAGGAGAATCATTGGCGATAGCTTCCTCACGAATACAATCTGTCATGTTTTTATACAACCAATCGCCATAAAAAGGAGCTATCGGAGACATTAACTGAGAAACAGTCACTAAACAATGATGTAAGGTTTCATAAGCAGCTTGTTTGTTTTCTTTCATCTCCCCTTGCCAAAATCTTCTACGGCACAAACGTACGTACCAATTCGACAGCTGATCACAAACAAAATCTTGAATCAAACGACCCGCTTTCGTTGGGTTGTAGGCATCAAATTGTTCTTCTACTTCGCTAACCAAAGTATGAAGTTTTGACAGAATCCAACGGTCCATTTCTGGTAATTGAGCGTATGGAACTCTGTTATTTTCGCTAATTTTATATTCATCCAAGTTTGCATACAAAGCAAAGAAATTATAGGTATTGGTCAATGTACCAAAAAACTTTCTTTGTACCTCACCGATACCTTCCAAATTGAATTTCAAGTTATCCCAAGGCTCTGCATTCGTAATCATATACCAACGAGTAGCATCTGCTCCATATTTTCCCAAAGTATCAAATGGGTCGATAGCATTGCCAAGTCTTTTTGACATTTTATTGCCATTTTTATCCAATACCAACCCTGTGGAAACTACATTTTTAAAGGCTACCGAATCGTATAACATTCCAGAAATTGCATGGAGTGTAAAAAACCAACCCCTCGTCTGATCGACACCCTCCGAAATAAAATCTGCCGGATAACTTCCCTCAAAAACTTCTTTATTTTCAAACGGATAATGCCACTGAGCAAAAGGCATTGCCCCGGAATCAAACCAAACATCAATCAAATCGGTTTCACGCACCATTACGTTTCCTTTCGACGATACCAAAAATACTTCATCTACAAAAGGACGGTGCAAATCGAAACTTCCTGAATGTTGAGCTGCCACAAACTTTTCGTTTAATGCTCTTTGTTCGTCAGACAAAGCCGATGAATCTAGTGCTTTGTTAATTCCTTCGAGTAATTCTTGTACCGAACCAATACACACTTCTTCCCCATCTTCTGCTTTCCAAATTGGAAGTGGAGTACCCCAATAACGACTTCTACTCAAATTCCAATCTACTAAATTTTCGAGCCAATTGCCAAATCTTCCCGTACCTGTACTTTCAGGTTGCCATTGAATCGTCTTATTTAAGGCTACCAATTTATCTTTCATTGCTGTTGTTCGGATAAACCAACTATCCAAAGGATAATATAAAACAGGTTTATCTGTTCTCCAACAATGAGGATAAGTGTGTTCATATTTCTGAACATTAAATGCCTTATTTTCGGTCTTTAGTTTAATCGCAATGCGTTCATCTACCGATAAATACTTATCTCGTCCCTGTTTGATACGCTCTTCTTCTTTCTCTGCCTCCGAATAATACGCTTCTTTTACGTATTCTAAAGCAAAGTCACTAATTTCCTTTACATACCGTCCTCTTTTATCTACGATTGGCACCTCTTTGCCTGATTCATCTTTTACTAAAATAGCAGGTACTCCATTTTGTTGAGCAACTCTAAAGTCATCCGCACCAAAAGTAGGAGCGGTATGCACGACGCCTGTTCCATCTTCGGTCGTAACAAAATCGCCAATAATTACCTTAAATGCTTTTTCTGAATTCGGGTTTACATAAGGCAATAATTGCTCGTAATCAACTCCTTCCAAATCTGACCCTTTGCACTCTCCTAAAATTGCCCAAGGAATCAGCTTTTTATCGGAAGAAGCAAACGATTCAAAATCTCCCTCTTTCGCCTTTTCATTGAAATATTTGCCAATTAAATCTTTTGCTAAAACTACATGAACTGGTAAATAAGTATATGGATTAAAAGTTTTAACCAATGCGTAGGTGATATTTTTACCGACCGTCAGAGCAGAGTTGGCTGGCAATGTCCATGGAGTAGTCGTCCATGCCAATATAAATACTTCAGGAGATTCTGCCAAATCAAAGAGAAACTTTGATTTTTCGTCTAATTTCACCCTAAATTGAGCGGTTAGCGAAGTATCTTTCACATCTTGATAAGTGCCAGGCATGTTAAGTTCATGTGAACTTAAGCCTGTCCCTGCCGCAGGAGAATATGGCTGAATGGTATATCCTTTGTATAATAGTCCTTTATCATAAAACTCTTTTAATAAATACCAA
>CAYUFZ010000064.1:3386-3922 GCA_964444025.1 uncultured Emticicia sp. | reverse complement strand
AAGGATTTTCAAGATCAACCCAATAGCCCATTTTCTCGGTCAAATCATCCCATTGGTCAGTAAAACGCATCACTGTTTCACGACACTTTTGATTATACTCCTCAACCGATATTTTTTTTCCGATATCTTCTTTCGTAATTCCTAATTCTTTTTCAACCTGTAATTCAACAGGCAAACCATGAGTATCCCAGCCTCCTTTACGTTTTACTTGGAATCCTTTTAAAGTTTTATATCTACAAAAAATATCTTTAATTGCACGTGCCATTACATGGTGGATTCCGGGAGTTCCATTGGCAGAAGGAGGACCTTCAAAAAAAGTAAAGCTTGGAGAACCTTCACGAACTGCTATCGATTGTTCGAAAATTTTATTTTCTTTCCAATACGCCAAAATTTCATCGGCAATGGCAGCATAATTAATAGATTTATATTCTTTCACTAAACTATCAAAAGATTCCTTTACAATTTCACTTATTATCTTTTCAAAAAAAGATTGGTTATTAGAAAATGTTTTCTTTTTTAATTTATTTACAAATTTT
>CAYUFZ010000064.1:0-3376 GCA_964444025.1 uncultured Emticicia sp. | reverse complement strand
ATTCTTTGTAGTGCATATTTAATGTGTAAATTACTTAAAAAGACCTTATCCAAATGAATCGCAAAGATAATTATTTTTGAGAACATTATTGAGAAATTACCCCGAAACGAGGCAATTTCTCAATAAATTAATAGGCTTTACTTCTTACTCTGGTATATCCATTCTGATTCGCCATTCTTTTGGCAAATAATTATTGATTCTGTCGTTCATTACTTTCATAAATCCAAGATTCAATCCCCTATATTTTGCCAAAACCCAGCCTTTTTTATCAGAATTCAAATCGATGGCTTCCTTTTTTAAAAACTTTAAGGCTTGCTCTCTCGATAATTCCTCCGATGGTATTTCACTTGAAATAGCAGTACTCATCGCTAGTCCATGGCTTGGTATAAAATCCTCACCTTTCAATTGGCCTATTTCAAAACCAGAAGAACGTTTTTGTAGTACCCTAAAAATCGTCGCATATTCGCTGATTAGTTCCTTAGGAATTGCCACAATCGCCCCTTCTGGTTTCTCAAAAAACTCAAATCTTTCGGGTTCACTTAACCATTTTCGAAGAATATCGTGCTTCTTTTGTGGCAACCTATTCAACTTAACTTTTCCATTAACTTGTTGTCTTGTGCCTGAAGTTTTACGAAATATTGACAAATAAAAGCCTTCTCCATCTAATAAATGCGGAAAAAACTGATACCCAAAATCTTTTTGTACAATGCCCCAATCCTGCGGAAAATCTATTTTCACCTCCTCGAAGTCTGCAATTTGGGTCAGCCACTTGGCATTTTGCTCATTTTCATAGGCATTATATGTACAAGTCGAATAGCACAAAATTCCATCTGGAGCTACCAACATTGCGGCCGCTTGTAAAATTCGCTTTTGCCTTGAAGCACAAATCTGAACATTATTTTCAGACCATTCCTTTCGGGCATTTTTATCCTTCCTAAAAAGCCCTTCCCCCGAACAAGGGGCATCTGTTAGCACCAAATCAAAGAAGCCCTCTAAGTCAATCATTTCCTCTGCGTCATGATTGGAGACAATGTAATTCGGGAATCCCCATTTTTCCAAGTTTTCCTTCAAAGCCCCTACCCTGCTTTTAATAACCTCATTAGCAAGCAACAAACTATTTTCATTTAATAAAGAAGCCATCAGAGTAGATTTACCGCCAGGAGCAGCACACAAATCCATTACTCTCAAAGGTTTTTTGAAATCTATCGATTGTATCAATGCTTCCTTAAGAAACATAGAAGATGCCTCTTGAACATAATACGCCCCCGCATGGAAAGCTGGGTAAAGCGTAAAATTAGGTCTTTCTGGCAAATAATACCCTTCTTGATTCCATTTGACCTGCTTTAAGCTTCCGCTGAATAAGTCGGAAACAGGAATTAATTTCCTCGGATTTAGTCGAACACTGGTTGGAGTTTGGGCTTCTAAACTTTCTTCAAATTTAGAGAAACCATCGCCCAACATCTCCTTCATTTGGAGTACAAAACTTTCAGGTAAATTCATTAACTTATTATTAACAATTAATCAGCAACTACCTGCGTCTAAATAGCATCTTACTTGAAATACTCATCAAATACAAGTAAAACTATTCACAGCTCAAGAAAGAAGCCTATGTAGGAAATTTATTCATTTTTCACAAAATTAACCAAATTGCTTAACAAATGAGAACAATTTCAAAAACACTTGTATTTATTTTACTTGTCAATGCGACATTTGCACAAATTAACATCGGAATTAAAGGCGGAATAAGCGGTTCGAGAATGACCAAATTCGATTTGATTCAAAACATTACCCCTACTTTTAAGCTTCTTCCAGCTGCAAATGCAGGTATTTTTGTTGAAATTCCTCTAGGAACAAACTTTTCCATTCAGCCAGAGCTAAATTACATCCAAAAAGGATTTCAAATCAGAGAATCCTTCAATGTAAATCAGAACAGCAACTTAGGCTTTGACATACCCCTCGGCGGAAAACTTTCGCTTAAGAACAATTATATCGATATGCCTATATTGGCAAAAGTGAAGTTAGGAGATTCGGAAGCTGCCCACGGCTATATTTTGTTTGGACCGAGCTTCTCCTATATGATGGATTCCAAAGCACGAATCCAAGTGTTACGAATATTTCCAGTGGATATTCCATTGGGAACAGGCTTATACAACCGAGCAGAAATTTCTGGAATTGCAGCATTAGGCTATGAGATTCCTTTAGCATTTGGGCAAATTTTTATCGAAGGACGTTATCAACAAGGCCTTAGCCGAGTGCTGGATATTCCAGCAGTAAAAATACCTGTCCGAAACCAGAACCTAAGTTTGTCGGCAGGCATCAGCATCGCACTCAATCGATAAAAAAAAGTGGCTGTTCAATTGATATTGAGCAGCCACCAAATTTTATATTCTCAAAAACTATTAGATTTGAACTCTTTTGAAAGCAGTGATTTTCAAGCCTTTCAAAGTTTTTTCTAATAATTGAGCAATCGTAACAGAATTATCCTTTACAAACTCCTGATTCAACAAAGTTGATTCTTTATAGAATTTACCTAATTTACCCATTGCAATTTTCTCCAACATTGCTTCAGGTTTTCCTTCTTGACGAGCCACTTCCATACCGATTTCGATTTCTTTTTGAACGATTTCTGGATTAACATCATCTTTGTCAAGACCTACCGGTTTCATTGCCGCAATTTGCATTGCTACATCTTTACCAACTTCCGTTACATCAGTTCCTTGAGTATTATCAAAAGCAACCAATACGCCCAATTTGCCAGTCGAGTGGATATAAGAAACCACTTGCTCTGCCTCAACATTTGCAAACTCAGTGATAACGATTTTCTCTCCGATTTTACCAACCAACTCAACGATTGTTTCTTCTACACTACGACCAGAAGACAATTGAGCAGCCAATAAAGATTCTTTATCTTTAATGTTGTTTTCAACACTTACTTTTAAAATATCAGCCGCCAATTCACGGAAAGAATCTACTTTAGAAACTGGTTCAGTTTCACAAGCAAGAGCGAGGATTTTTGCAGTTTTGTTATCGGCACTTACGTCGATTAACACGATTCCTTCATTTGTTTCGTTATCAGCACGCTTAGCGGCTACTTTTTGACCAGCTTTACGAAGAATTTCAACAGCTTTATCGAAATCGCCTTCCGCCTCAGTCAAGGCTTTTTTACAATCCATCATTCCGGCTCCTGTCATTTGACGAAGCTTATTTACATCTGATGCAGTAATGTTCATGATTTTTGTTTATTAAAAAGTATTTATTACGAAAATGTTAGTAATTTGAAACAGAACAGCCCAAAACTTTCGCTTCGGGCTATTCTATCTGAATTATATCATTAGCCTTTTATTAAGCTTCTGTTTCTTCTTCTGCAGGAGCAGCA
>CAYUFZ010000063.1:3147-12981 GCA_964444025.1 uncultured Emticicia sp. | reverse complement strand
AATATGTAGCTTGTATGCCTCTGAACGGACAAAATGCTTGGGCAGAATAAAAAAATAGGCTGCCATCGGAGGCAGCCTACACACCTAAATAGCTTCTTTGCCCTTCTCAATAATATTTCGCCACTCTCGGTATGAGTTTATGATTGGCATATTTGTACCTTTTGGTTCAATCGTGCGTACTTTTTGTTTATTCAGCACTTTGAGTGCCTCAAGGTTTTCATAGACCCCACTTTTCAAACCAGAAAGATAAGCCGCTCCTAAAGCAGACACATCCGCATTTTCTTGCTTTTGCAAGGATATTTGCAATAAAGCAAGCATCGCTTCAAGTACAAAATTATTTTTCGATAATCCTCCATTAATCGAAAGTTTTTCTAATGAATTACCCAAATCTTGCTGCATCGCATCTATCACATCTTTTATCTGATAAGCAATACTCTCCAATGCTGCCCTTACAATATGGGCAATACCCGTTCCAAAGGTCAATCCTTCAATGGAAGCTTTACGATTCATTTGCCAATGTGGAGCCCCTAATCCACTAAAAGCAGGTATCAAAAACACCCCACCATTATCCGAAATTGAATAGGCAATCGATTCGGTATCTTCTACTTCCTTTATGAAATTCAGCTCATTCTTCAACCACTCGATTGTAGAGCCACAAGATACGATTGCCCCTTCAAAAGCAAAATCAACTCGATTATCCAAACTCCAACAGATGGTAGTCAGCATATTATTTTTTGATACTAAGGGTTCAGGACCAATATTTAGCATAATCGAACAACCCGTTCCCATCGTTACTTTGCCAGTGCCTTTGTCAAAGCATCCTTCCCCAAAAGTAGCCGCATGAGAATCGCCAATCAAGGCAGTGATAGGAATAGTTTTATTGAATGAGCTTAGTCCGAATGATGTTAGATTGAATTCTCCAAAATTTGCAGAGGAAGGGAGCACTTCTGGCAAATTAAGCTTTTCCAATCCCCATAATCTTAAAATTTCTTCATCCCACCGAAGTGTATGAATATTAAATAACAACGTACGATGAGCATTCGTAAAATCTGTTTTAAAACTTTCCCCTTGAGTCAATCGAAATAATACCCAAGTGTCCACTGTACCGAAGTAAAGCTCTCCCCTATCCAAATACTCTTTTAACTCAGGCTTGTTTTCAATCAACCAAATCAATTTCGAAGCAGAAAAATAAGGGTCAATCATGAGTCCTGTATTCTTTCGAATCAAAGATTCGTGGCCTTTCTGTTTAAGCTCTTCGCAGATATTCACAGAACGTTTGCAAGCCCATACAACCGCCGGACATAGCGAATTTCCATTTTTATCCCATAAAATAAACGTTTCTCTTTGATTACTTATTCCACAGGATGCAATTGAGTCCAGCGGCAATTCTAGTGAAATAAATTCACGCAAGCACGCTTGAACAGAATCTAAGACATTTTTGAAAATATCATTTGGATTTTGTTCTACAAAACCATTCGATTGGTAATCTGTTTCTAAAGCCGCCCAGCCTTTGGCAATTACATTTGCTTGCTCATCAAACAATAACGATTTTGTACTGCTTGTCCCTTGGTCGATTGCCAATACATATTTCATTGTCTGTTTCAAGATTTTTTATTCAATTTTTTATCGATAATGACCGCTATCAAAATCACCAATCCTTTCACTACTTGTTGCCAAAAGGGTGAGACATTCAAAAGTACCAATCCATTGTTTAACACACCAATAATTGCTGCTCCTACCACAGTACCTGCAATAGTGCCAATACCGCCCGATAAAGAAGTGCCACCTATTACCACCGCAGCAATTGCGTCTAACTCATAACCGGTTCCTGCATTGGGCTGGGCAGAATTGAGCCTTGCTGTGACTAATACCCCACCCATTGCCGCCAACATACCCGCAAAAGCATATACCATTAATTTGATTCTATTAATATTCAAACCTGATAAATAAGCAGCTCTTTCATTCCCTCCAATGGCATAAATATACCTTCCAAAGGTAGTTTTTTGTGTAATGAATACTAATCCAGCTATGATAATTACCGAAATCCAAACAGGAATCGGAATACCCAATAGCCACCCTGAACCTAAAAACTCAAAATTTTCTCCTAACTCAGAAATTGGTATTCCTTTCGTATATAACATCGTTGCTCCTCGAGCAATCGTAAGCATAGCCAGTGTTGCCACAAAGGGAGGTATTGAAAATTTAGTAATCACCCAACCATTGAATAGTCCAGAAATAAACCCAATAACCAATGCAACCAATACAGCCCCTAATACCGTAAATCCAATAAACAAGTCAAACGAAGCAATGCTTAGTCCGTATTTCAACAAACCTGCACATACTGCCGAACTAAATGCCAAAATCGAGCCAACCGATAAATCAATTCCTGCGGTAAGTACTACTAAAGTCATACCTGCCGAAATACATACATTAACAGAAATTTGACGCAACACATTCCAAAGGTTATTACTCGTTAGAAATTTATCCGATAAGACAGAAATCAGCAGGCATAACAGAAAGAGTGCGATAAACGATTGAAATTTTTTAATAATTGACTGATTCATTGGTATGTATTTTCTGATGAACAATTAATAATCCTATATTTTAAATAGCAAATTTTAGCAATAAATCTTCAGTAGCCTCCTCCACCGACAAGTTTGCCGTCAGTTTTCCCTCAGACATAACCAAAATTCTATCTGTCAAAGCCAATAATTCAGGGATTTCAGAAGATACAACGATGAGAGATAATCCGGTAGATGCCAACTGCCTGATTAATGAATAAATTTCACTTTTAGCTTGAATATCAATACCTCTGGTCGGTTCATCGAGCATTAATAATTTCGGTTTTGATTCAAGACATTTTGCTATAATAACCTTTTGTTGATTTCCTCCGCTTAAGTTTTCACAAATTTGACTAGGCGAATTAGCTTTAATTTTAAAAGAATCGATGGCATTTTGTGCAATTCTTTCTTCTTCTTTTGTTTGAAGCAAGAATGTATCTTCTAATAAAGACAAACTAATATTTTCCGCAATACTTCTATTAAGAACCAATCCTTCAAGTTTTCTATCTTCCGTCACGTACGCAAGTCCAGTTTTCATGGCAGATTTTGGAGAATCTATTTTTTGTTCTACGGATTCTATTTTTATTTTTCCTGCCTCTATCGCCCGTAACCCATAAATGGTTTGTAATAATTCTGTCCGTCCAGCTCCCATCAATCCAAATATCCCAAGCACTTCTCCTTTTTTCAATTGCAACGAAATTGAATCCAAAAGCTTTCGATTATTCAAATCTGGATGTAAAACAGACACATTTTCAAGTTCGAACATGACCTCATTGCTATTTGGGACATATTTATTTTTTTCAATCAAAACATCTCTGCCAACCATTTTACGAATCAACACTTTTTCATCAATCGAATCCATCGCACCAGCATCTACCGATTCTCCATCACGTAATACGGTATAAAAGTCAGCAATTTTGAATAATTCGTCCATTTTGTGTGAAATATAAACAATTGTCTTGCCTTTCGCAGTAAGCTTTCGTATAATCGCATGCAGTTGTTCTATTTCTTTGTCGGTTAGAGCAGAAGTTGGCTCATCCATCAAAATGATGTCCGCATCAGTCAGCAGAGCTTTGGCAATTTCTACCAATTGTTGCTCCCCCACTCTCAATTCTTTGATTCTTTTTTCGGGAGAAACATTCATATTTAACTCTGCCAATAAAACCTGAGTTGCTTCAAACATCGACTTTTTATCTAATAAGCCCCAAGAATTCATTTTTTCCCTTCCTAAAAAAACATTTTCTTGAATCGATAACTCTGGGATTAAATTAAGCTCTTGATGAATCATTGCGATGCCTATGTCTTGTGCTTCCCGAACATTACTGAAGCTCACTTTCTGACCATTTAGACGAATTTCCCCATCAAATTCTGGATAAACGCCTGTCAAAATCTTCAATAAGGTAGATTTTCCCGCTCCATTTTCGCCTAAAATGGCATTCACTTTCGCAGGAAAAAAACGAAGATTTACATTTTTCAATGCCTTTACCCCAGGAAACTCTTTTGATATGTTGACTGCCTCCAGCACTTAAAAATCGATTAAAAGTTTATAATTTCTTTTCTAATCTAACAGGTAAAACACTTAGTGGCATCGTTACCTCAAGATTTTTACTTAATTTCAGTACCCCTATTACTTCTACTTTTTCATTGACAGATAGAGTTTTGAGTATGGGAGGAATTGCCTTTTCTCGTATAATCGTGTTCAGAGCTTCTGAAAGTTTATTAAAATCCGCATTTGTTTTAAAATCAGTCAATTGTACCATTTTTGATGCATCTCGAATGGCGTTACCAAAAATAAACTTAGTATCTACCCAAATTTCTTTTCCATCTTCCAAGCGAATGAGCAAGCCATTTTCAGATTTTTGTTGGATTTGCCCTTCAAACGAGACCATGAAAAAAGCAGCATTGCCAATCCCTAATCGGTTTCCAAAAACACGAAAGGCAGAATCTTGATTTGACTCATTTAAAACCACTAATTCCCTTATATTTATAGGCTTTGTTGATTTCAAAATTCTCTGGTAATAAAGCGAATCAGCAAATTTGGTAAAATTAAACTCCGATTTCCCGTCAATTCTCATTGTACTCAACTTCTTAAAATAGACAGAGTGATAGCATAAGAATAGACAAAAAATACCTAAAACGATTTTTTTCATAAATGATAACAAAAGAATAAAGTCTAATTTATTTTACCAAAACTACCTCTACCGGAACCCTTTGAGGAAATACCCGCCTACCTTTAAAATATTCATCTGCAAATTGTGCCGCAGTTTTTGCCATAATTTTAGGGAATTGCATACCAGTTGCCACAATTTTCCCCTCTTTCACTTTTTGTACCACATCATCAGCTCCGTCAAATCCAAAAACTTTTATATCCTCGGCTTTTCCAGCAGCTAAAAGAGCCTGATAAGCCCCCATTGCCATGGCATCATTTCCACAAAAAACCCCTTTAATATCTGGATGAGCCTGAAGCATGGTTTCCATTACTTCCATTGCTTTGTTTCTGTCAAACTCTCCACTCTGTTGAGCAACCATTTTCAAATTAGGAAATTTATCAACCACCGAATGAAATCCCCCCGACCTTGCCCAAGTATTATTATCCCCAACTAAACCAATAATTTCGACATATTTACCAGATTCTTTTAAATTCTTGACAAATTCTACCCCAATCTCTACACAACCTGAATAATTATCGGATAAGACCTGACTCGTAGCCGCATCGTTAGAATTTACTTCCCTATCCATACAAAAAACAGGAATTTCAGCTTCTTTTGCCTTTGATATATTCGAAATAGAGCCGTCTGCATCTGTTGGATTAAATAAAATTGCGTCAAAACCTGAAGAAATTAGGTTTTCAAAATTATCCGACTCCAAAGCTGGATTATTCTGCGAATCAAAAACCTTTGCTTCGTATCCTAATTTTCGAGCATTTTCAGCAGCAGACTCTGCTAATACCACAAACCACGGATTATTTAGGGTCGAAATGACCACCGCTACTTTAGGTTTTTCTGATTTTTTATCAGAATTACATTCAAAAAAAACAATACTTATTAAAAGTATTAAACTGCATAAAAATATTTTTCTAAATAGCTCAGGCTTTTTCATCAGAATCAATATTTAGTAAATTAAGAGCCGATTTCACTAATCCTTCTCCAGAAATGCCATAAAAATTAAAAATTTCTTGCTGTGATCCAGATACGGTTGCTTCATCGGGAATTGCAATCAATTTGATTGGCACAAAAAAACTGTTTTGCATCAAAAAAGAGGCAACAGCTTCCCCCAATCCTCCATTCACGGAGTGTTCTTCCACGGTGATAATGGGGCGTTTCGTTTTTGCAATATTGGTTAAAATTTCAGTATCTAATGGCTTAATGGTGTGCATACTTACCACTTTAACGCCAATTCCGTGTGCTTTTTGCAACTTTTCAGCAGCCTCCAAACAAGGTAAAACAGCTTCGCCTGATGCTACAAAAGTTAAATCTTGTCCTTCTCGAATCACTCTCCCTTTTCCAAATTGGAACTCATTTTCCTCCACTTTTCCATTAAGAGACAAAGGCATATTTTTCTTGCCAAATCTGATATACACAGGCTTTGACTCAGATGCAGCAAAACGAATGGCGGCAGAAGTTTCAATATTATCTGCTGGAGCAATAATCGAAATATTATGAATTGCCCTTAATACTGCAAAATCGTGAAGACTGTGATGTGTACTACCCAAGGCCCCATAGCTTACCCCGGCCGATATTCCGATTAACTTAACAGGATTATCCGAATAGCAAACATCATTCTTGATTTGTTCTAAAGCTCTTGCAGTCAAAAAACAAGCTGGGGAAACCGCAAAAGTCACTTTCTCCATACTCGCCAATCCACTTGCTACCCCTACTAGATTTTGTTCGGCAATCCCTACTTCTACGATTTGATTCGGGAACTTTTGCCCAAAGGGGACTAATTTTCCTGAACCTCGAGAATCACTCGTCACTACCAATAAATTTTTATTATTTTCAGCTAATTCCTGCAAAGTTTCCGAAAAAACCTCCAAATTTGCCTTAGCTGGAGCGGTATTTTCTACCATTTTATTATTAATTAAAATCTAATATTAAGACAATTCACTCAACGCCAAGTCTAATTGCTCTTGGCTTGGTACTCCATGATGCCATTTCAGCACATTTTCCATATAACTTACTCCTTTCCCCTTCACGGTATGAGCAATTAAGAAAGACGGTTTGCCAGATTCAAACGGAAGTTGTTCAAGCGTTTCAACTAATTTCTCGATATTATGCCCATCTACCTGACGCACAGCCCATCCAAAAGCTTCCAATTTTTTTTCCAAAGGCTCCAAACCCATCACCTCCGCATTCGGTGCAGTAATCTGTAATTTATTATAATCCAGAATGGCACAAAAATTATCAAGCTTATAATGAGCTGCAAACATAAATGCTTCCCAGTTAGAGCCTTCAGCCATTTCTCCATCTCCAAGCACCGTAAAAACTTTCGTTCTCAGTCCATCCATTTTGGCAGCCAAGGCATTTCCACAAGCCATCGACAAACCATGCCCTAATCCTCCAGTATTCTGTTCAACTCCTTTGATTTTTTTGGTCGGATGCCCAATATATGGCGATTGAAACTTGCAAAGGGTCAATAAATCATCTTCCGGGAAAAAGCCCTTGTCTGCCAATACCACATACAACGCTTCGACACAATGCCCCTTGCTTTGAATGTATCGGTCACGATTTTTCGACAAAAAGCTTTCGGGAGAAACATTCATTATTCTATTATACAATACATTAAGAATATCTATAAGAGATAGATTGCCTCCTGTATGTCCGGCTTTTGCATGAAATATATATTGAAGGATTTTCTTTCTATATATTTTTGATTTTTCCTCCAGCTCAACGATAGTCATAATTTTCTTTTGATAAACATCTTTTTCAACTCAAAAAACAATGGATTTTTACTTATTTTTTATTTGAATAATTACCCTTTGATAACTTGTTAGTACAGGATTACCATTGTCACTTGCCTCCAAGACAACATGAATGGTTTGCCCAGGTTCGGCATCTTTGGGTATTTCAATCAGTGTTTGAAGCGAACTTGGCTTGCTGATAACGACATTGTTCGGATAAGTGCCTACCTGAAATTGCCACCATTTGGTTTCAATAGTGTTGGCATCAGGGTCAATTACAGCCCCATTTAATCTAATTTTATCCCCTGCCGCAGCCATAATTTTTAGAGGCCCTTCAATGCTAACTTTAGGGGGGTGATTTGTTTCTTTGAATGTTGGGCTAACCGACCATTTCAATCGGGCAGCAAAATCTCTTTGTGCTTGAGGGAAAAAATTAGGAAAAGCCTGCTGGCGAGCAGATTCATTCCTATCTTCATTGACAGAGGAAAGCCTTTTTGCCATCGCAGCAGCACTTGTATCCGCCATCGAAAATGCAAACATCATGGCATCTTTTTTATCAGACGAACGACCGCCCCAGCCTCCATAAAATCCTGATTCATAAGCCCTTAATCCATTTCCAAGCATATTCATAAAGGTATGATTATCTCCTTCTCCCAGCCAAGAGCCTTTCTCTTGTACCGGCATCCATACAGCATACCCCTTTTTTTTCAGTTCTTCATTGGAATAACCTGATAAACCAAAATAGTCTAAAATATCTCCTTTCACCATCTGCTTTCCATCACCCCAAACTCTATACAATGCCCCTAAAGCCCCTATTTTACTAACATTTTCCTGCATCCAAGCGGAGTTCAAATACGGCATATCCTCTGATTTTGCCCTCAATTGAGCTCCATATCCATAATTGGGACCTCCCGAAAATTGACGATATTCTATATCTGGCCAATTCGGCTTAATATAATTTGCATACGTATCGTCTTGGTCTCCTGAAGGCAATAAAACAACTTTTCGGGCAATTTTTTTCTTTAAACTTTCCCAATTTTCCGTAAATTCATATTGCGTTTGGATAGATTTCAAGGCACGGGCAATGGTACTTTGTCCGCCCCAAGCCGTAATAAACAACTGCCCTGGCTTATCGTCTAAAATAAGCGATTTTATCAAATCTGAACCAGGAGTATCTTTAGAAAAATCGCCGTCAAATTCAATATTACCATACCTTATTTTTGATTTTAAATAAGCAGGCGTTGGATAGGTTGGCTCATGAATTTTGAGATTTGGATAAACTTTTTCATAGGCATCGACAATATCATGAATAAATTTTTCATCTTTCGCCCATCTCCAAGATTCACAAGGACAAAGATTCAGCCCAAATCTGGCATATTCCCTACCTGGCACAAACCATCTTGTCCCTTTTCCATCACCTTTCCAATGAAATCCACTGCTGGCATAAACCAATCCCTCAATCGTTACTTCATTGCTATAAAGCAAAAACCGAATCAATGAATTATTATCGTCTAACTCTGGGTCGGCTGTGATTACGATTCGAGGCTTATCCTGAGCTTGAAGAGTACCACAATGAGCTACTATTGCCAAAAAACCAAGCAATACCGATGGAATCAATCTAAGTTTTTTTTTCAAAAATCTATACAACTGAGTATTTTGTTCTGCCATTTTATTCTTAATGTTTATATACTTCCCAACCCATATAATTGCCAAGCGATTCTTCCAAAATTGAGGCAGTTTTAGAAGCATTCATCACCACATGATGCTCAAAACCATTTCGGCATACATATTTCATTAACCCTTGTAAATCAGGTATTTGTGCAACAGCTCTATTCCCAAACGTACTCAATGGGTCATTCGTCAATTCCCCTTCTCCTATATAAGCTTTGATGATTCCTTTTGGGTCATCGGTGCTGATACGACCATAAGTCAAAGGCATAGCAGGTGTTCGTCCATCTAATGCTCCATACGTATTTTCGACCCCAACCGAAGTCCCTAAAATCGGGGCATTACTTATTTGAATATCTGGTAAAAAGGATTTTGCCCAATTCCCGCAATGGAACAGAACACATTTTTCAGGGTCATCTGCATAATTATTGTTCCAATCCACCAAAGCACTTGGCGACCCAGAAGCCAATTGCATGGCATACATGCTTAGTGTTCCCGTAACATCGACCTCACAAGCACTTGGCAACATATTTTCTGACATGATACTCATACTTGTACATACATTACAGCCATAATTTTGTTGGAGAGAAGTCCAACATTGAATCGCCGTTGCATCTAAAGCATTTTCTTCCATAATTTCCTTTAGAACCACATCCAATTTTGCAATTTGTAACATCGCCTCATTTGGTGTTTTTCCTTTAGAGGCAT
>CAYUFZ010000063.1:0-3137 GCA_964444025.1 uncultured Emticicia sp. | reverse complement strand
TTCTATGTGTTGCTTTACTTTTATGTCGTCTGCATGCAGCTTATTTGCTCTTCCCAATATTTCCGACAAATCAAAAGTAGTCACCGTAATGCCATTCCTTTGTAGAATTTTTTCAGAATATCGAACCGTATTAAATGCTCCTGGTCTGGCTCCTATCGCTCCGATTCGTACATTTTTCAAACCTTTCACGACTCTGCATACCGAAACAAAATCAAGTAAATCTTTCTGAAAATCAGGCTCCGTAGGCAAACTTACATGTCGGCTTGTTAATGTATATTTTATGCCATATTGATATAAATTATTGCAAACGGAAATTTTTCCGCACCAAGAATCTCTTCGATTAACCACATTCATCTTGCTGAGTTCATCTGGATAAGCTTGTATCAAAACAGGGACATCTAAATTAGCCAATTTTAATGTATCTGCCACGCCTTTTTCATCACCAAAATTTGGCAATAATACCAAAATTCCCATTAACTCTTCTCGGTGTGCTTTAAATAAAGCGGCACATTTCTGAGCTTCTTTAAATGTCTCTACACCACCTAATTTAGTCTCTTGACTATCCAAGAGTATTGGTTTCAAATTTAACTTTGCAAAAACATCAATAATTTCTGTTCTTGCTTTTTCTACTAAACTATCGGGAAAAAAATCTCGATTTCCGATGATTACACCAATTGATACCATTATTTCTGAATTTATGCAATAATTACTTCTATTTCGTTTTCTCTAAATACTTCTTTATGTTTTTCTTGAATTCCAGCATCCGTAATGATATAATCAATCAAGCCTAATGCCCCTAAGCTCGCCAAAGCACTTTTGCCAATTTTTGAACTATCTGCTACTAAATACGTCAGTTCAGCCGCTTCAATCATAGATTTTTTAACCACTAAGTCGCTAATACTTGGGTACGTCAGACCAGCTTTTAGGGAAATACCAGCCGTTGCCAAAAACAATTTTTGAACATTCAAGCCTTTGAAAAAATCAGCCGCTTTTTGTCCCGTTAAAGATAAGGTCGGTGGTTTAAATTCCCCCCCAGTCATAATCACTTCCATTCCAGGAGCAGTACCGAGCATCATGGCAATATTCAAAGCATTCGTAATAATTGTCAGATTTTTAATACCCGACGACTTTATTTTTTTAGCAATTTCTGTGGTGGTACTTCCAGAATCCAAGATAATTGTATCTCCCGATTCAATAAATTCAAGACATTTTTGGGCAATCATTTCTTTTTTATCCAAATTATCTTGATGAGCTAAAGAAAAATTCTTAACCTGATCTTCTACATTTTTGAGATAAGCTCCACCATGCTCTTTTATAATCAAATCTTCCGCCTCTAATTTTTCTAAATCTTGGCGAATCGTCACTTCTGTCACTTTAAATAATCTTGCTAAATCAGCAACTTTTGCAGAACCATCTTCCTTCAATAATTCAACTATTCTATCTCTTCTTTGATTCGGTAACATATTTTATTCAACCTGAAAATAAATAATAGTAATGAATGACAAATTTAAAAACAAAAAAATCGAAAATAAAAGAAAATAAACGAAATTTTTTGAAATATATTTTTTTACGTTTTACTTTGTAGTATTATAAAATTAAAATAAAAAATTGAAATAAGATAATTTTAATCCTTAATACTTAATCAAATGAAAATAAAACAAAATGCACCTTTACTTTTGGTTTTGTTCGGCTTCACTCTTTTCTTTCCGTCGTTCGCCCAAAAATCAGGTAATTCTGCCAAACCTCGCACCATCGTTACGACTGATGGCGAATTAGACGATGTTGATTCTTTTATTAGAATGTTGCTGTATTCAAACGAGTACAAAGTAGAAGGGTTAATTATTAGCAGTTCTCAATGGCATTACAAAGGGGACGGAAAGGGAACTAAATTTACTTCCGAACTAGAAATGACCAAAAAACTTTATGGAGAAAGAACAGAATTACGTTGGCCTGGCGAGCAATGGATTTTTGATTTGGTTGATGCTTATGGTAAAGTTTACCCCAATTTGATTAAACACTCAAAAGACTTCCCGTCTCACCAATACCTTAAAGAAAGGATACGAATTGGTAATATCGATTTTGAAGGAGAAATGTCAAAAGATACACCAGGCTCGGATTTTATCAAAGAGAAATTACTCGACAATGACGAAACACCTCTTTATTTACAAGTATGGGGAGGTACAAATACCATTGCTCGTGCTTTAAAAAGCATAGAAGATACCTATAAAAACACTGCCGATTGGGAAAAAATATACAAAAAAGTATGTAAAAAGGCTATTCTATATGCGATTCTCGACCAAGATGCCACTTATAAAAAATACATCGAACCACACTGGAAAGAGCTTAAAATCTATTATAACTCGAATCAGTTTTGGAGTTTTGCTTATTTTTGGAAAAGAGCAGTACCTCAAGAGTTACATCCTTATTTAGAAGGTAAATTTATGGACGAGAAAATCATTCACAAGCACGGAGCATTGACACAAATGTATTATAGCTACGGAGATGGAAATCCGCCTAAAGGAGAAATTGAGGATATTTACAGCAGTATGGAGAAGGCAAAGAAAAATCAATGGGGAAGCTTCGGACAATTTGATTTTATTTCCGAAGGAGATTCCCCTGCATTTTTGCATTTAGTAGATGTCGGATTAGGAAATTTAGAACACCCTGAATTTGGGGGTTGGGGTGGCCGATTAATTCAATCGGCAATGGTTCCGACTCGCTGGGAAGACGGAGAAAAAGCGGCGGACTATAATCCTTTTACAAAAAAAATAGACAATGCTTTCGCCCAAACAAGATGGATTCCTGCCATTCAGGAAGATTTTGCAGCTCGTGCGGATTGGTGTGTCAAGGATTTTAAACAAGCAAATCACGCACCAAAAATCACTATATTGGATGGAGCTGCAAAGAAAGCCAAAGCAGGCTCAACCATAATTGTTCGTACCAAAACCACAGACCCCGACCAAAACAAAGTAACTTGCAAGTTTTAGCAATACCAAGAAGCTGGTACTTGCTCGGAGGCTGTCACAATACAAACAAACGGAGACTCAGAAGCAAAAATATCAATTCCTTCATCCGCTAAAAGAGGAGACACCATTCATATCATCGCAGAGGGGACAGACAACGGTTTGCCGGCACTC
>CAYUFZ010000062.1:262-13084 GCA_964444025.1 uncultured Emticicia sp. | reverse complement strand
CACAATCAACATTTTTTTGATGCCAAATTTGCTCAAAGCAAATGGAATTAATAACATAAAAACGACCTCCGAAACCTGCCCCAAAGACATTTTATTCTCCACATTTTTCATGTGCGACTCCGTAAGCGATAAATTCCCATGGGCATAATAAAACGACAGAGGAATACAAACCAAAATTGAACAAATAAAAAAGATACTAAACGAACGATTTTTGAACAAAACAAAGGCATCTGTACCTAAAATTCCGGCAAGAGAAGTAGAAGATTTGGCTTTGGGAGGAGTATTTGGCAGCGTAAATGCAAACAAAGCCCACAAAAGCGAAGCAACCATTGAAATCTGAAAAATGGTCACTTTATCCCCAACATCCAACAATCCGATGATATTAGTAATCACAATCCAAGCAATTGTACCAACTACCCGAATCGCAGGAAATTCTTTCTCTGGATGCTGCATTTGATTCATCGCAATCGAATTGGAAAGTGCCAAATTTGGTGCAAAAGTAAGCGTATAAGCCAAAATATACCAAAAAAAAGTATCGGCATCTTGGTTTTGAATAAGAAAAAAAAGAATACCTGCTCCAATAAGATTAAGCACTCCCATGACTTTTTGGGCAGCGAAAAACCTATCTGCAATCATTCCCATAAAAAAGGGAGCCACAATTGATGCTATCGAAAAAGTGGCATAAGCCATGCCTATTTGATCGCCTGACGCATGAAGTGTCGTAAATAAATATTTACCCATTTGTCCATACCATGCTCCCCAAGTGGAAAACATCAAAAACATCATCAACATCAATTGTACTCTAACGGTCAATTTCATAAGTATATTAAGGTTTAAATAGTAGAATTTCCCAAATTTAGCAATAAAAAAGTCCAAATTGCAAGCCTAATTTAGTTTAACATTTCGGCAATCGTAGTTTTACCCTCCACTAACCCCATATTTGAGTACCTTCCGAACAATTTTTGCACATTTCTATATTCCCCCTAGATTTCATCAAAGAAACTCGAAAATTTTGGTAGCTATCGGAATGCCATATATCTCTGAACGACTGGATTTTTAAATCTCCAAGCCTGTATTGGGCATCTTTATCAAAACAACAAGGCACAATCAATCCATCAAAAGTGACTACATCGCCTTTTTTCAAAAAATCAAAAGTCATAATTTATTCTTAATTTGAAACTTACCATTCGCTAATTTTTGGTATCTGGCATATCGGTCTATCGTCGGAATTAAGTCTGAACCATTTTCATAATCGTAAATTTGGGCAGTTTTAAAAACAATATCATCAACGCCTAATGCCGCTGCCATTTTTTCTGCTTCCCCAATTTGGTGTTGATTCGGTTTTACGACTAAAAACTGAAAAATCACATAAGGTGTAGATGATTTCAGCTCTTTTTTCCATTTAATGATATTTTTAGTACCTTCAATGACTTTACTCAAATGCCCTCCTACTCGGTATTGTTCATACACATCTTGGCTTGTTCCGTCGATAGAAATTATCAATCTATCCAAACCAGACTCGACTGTTTTCTTGGCAAGGTTATCTGTCAAATAATGAGCGTTGGTTGAGGTTGCCGTATAAATTTTTTTATCGGCGGCATATTTTACCAGCTCCAAAAACTTGGGATGCAAATATGGCTCACCTTGAAAATAAAAAATCAAATACAATAATTTATCGGCAATTTCGTCGATAATTGGCTTGAACAAATTTTCGTCAAGCATGCCCGTTGGCCTCGCAAACGAACGCAATCCACTCGGACATTCGGGGCATCGCAGATTACATGACGTTGTTGGCTCTATCGAAATAGAAATTGGCATGCCAGAGTGCTTGGTCACTCCCAAAAAACGAGAAAAAAAATAAGTTCCAACATTCCGAAGGGCATTGGCTGCCCGAAGGAATGTCAGTTTCTTAAAAAAATTCAAGCCATCACGAAATTTTGCCTGATTCAATTGCTTCATTCTTTATTGCCAAACATGTTATAAAAATTATGAACTTTTTCGTCTTTTTCTTCTTTCAATAATTGCTTCAAATTGGCTTTTTCCTCGGAGGTTTCGCTCAGTATTTCTAGGCTTTGAATGGCAGTCAGACGAATTTGCCAATCTGCATTTTTTCGTGCAATTTTTTCAAATATTTCTCGCCCTTTTTGCTGATAACTCCTAGGCAATTTGTATAAATACGACGAAAAAATGCCCATGGCTCGATACAAATCCATTCCACTGAATCGTCGAAATCTTTTTTCAAACCATTCATAGTGAATAGCTAAAGCCTCTTCAGATAAATAATTGCCGATGACTACAAAATTTTCGATATCTGTTTCTTCCATAAATCGATTCACCAATGCCACAGAATCTTGAGGTGATTCTGCCAAAATCGCTTCTAAAGCAGTTGCTCTGACCACATTGGAGGTGTCTTTTAGTGATTCTCGAAACAACTTAAAATTATAGGAATTTTCTTTATCTAAAGTCGTGATTGCCTCCGCTCTTACATACGAACGGGGGTCTGTCTGGAGCAAATGCTGTAACATTTTTTCTATTTTAAGAAAATCATCACCATCATACCCTTCGAATTGCTGAACAGCAAATTGTCGAATTCTCCAAGATTTATCTTGACAAGCCTCTATAAAAACCTCCTTAATGAGTGGAATCTTCATGATATGCTCGATAGATTTATCATAATCTCTAACTTTGGATAAATGTGTCAAGGCTTGTAATCGAACAGCCGTATTTTTGGCATACCTAAATACAGCAGCCCATTCTTCAATGTTTTTTTCGGGTAAAGAAATAGTTCCTGGAAAAATCTGCTCTGGGTCAAATAATACGAACATCGGTTTTTCGGAAAAATCCAATGAAATATCTTTTTCCCGAGAATCTACCCAAATTTCTTCTATTTTTTCTGTTTTTTCTCCTTTAATCCAAATTTTTAAAGGAAATTTATAGACTTGCAACAAAGTTGAGTCCTGTTTTTGGTTCAATTTGAATGAAATTTTATTATTTTCATAGGTATAATCAACCTCAAGCGAAGGCAAACCACCGAATTTAAACCATTGGGTAAAAAACCAATTCAAGTCTTCTCCAGTCACTTCCTCGAATGCCAATCTCAAATCCTCAATTTCGGCAGATTTGAAGGCATTTTTGCTTAAATACAACTTTAATGCCTCAAAAAATGCTTCATCTCCAACATATTCCCTCAAAAAATGAAGAATAATTCCTCCCTTATTATAAGAATTTACATCAAACATTTCCTCTTGATTCCCATATTGAAAGCGAATCAAGGGGACATGATTTCGCAAAAATACATTATCGTAATGCACCCCATCTCTACTTTCAAATCGAAGCATGTCAGCTTCGTCTTTGCCATATTTATGATTAATCCATAAATACTCGGCATAATTTGCAAAAGATTCATTTAATGGCAAATTCGCCCACGACTCGCAAGTGACCAAATTACCAAACCAATGATGAAATAACTCATGAGCAATGACTCCGTCATCATTGTCATCTACCAATTGCCTGTGATTTTTTTGAATACTTTCGCCGTGAACAGTCGCAGAGAC
Source organism: uncultured Emticicia sp. (assembly GCA_964444025.1). Classification (GTDB taxonomy): domain Bacteria; phylum Bacteroidota; class Bacteroidia; order Cytophagales; family Spirosomataceae; genus Emticicia. The sequence goes on along the minus strand of CAYUFZ010000062.1, from coordinate 9,530 downwards.
ATTCTCCATCGCCCCTGATACGTATTCTTTCACTGCTATTTGAGCATATTTTGCCCAAGGGTATTTATGTCCAAGAATTTTCTCAAAATAACGAATCATTTCTGGCGTTCTGCCAAAAATATCCATGGCAAATTTTTCATATTTGGGTTCTACCCAATAGCTCAGTTCAAAATCTTTAAAATTTGGGTCAATAACTTTCTTAAACTCCCCCACCGCAATCATTACCAAATAAGGCGAAATCGGCAAATCTTGTTGCCAATGGTCTGTCCGAAATCCATTACTTTTTTTCTCCGACCCTATCAATTTTCCGTTTGAAAGTGTTAGGTATTTGTCTGCTACTGTCAGATAAATATCATGTTTCATCTTTTGATTGGGAGAATCGATTGTCGGAAACCAACAAGAAGACGCCTGGGTCTCTCCCTGAGTCCAAAGTTGTGTCATTTCATCTTTTTCCACCCCGGTAGGGTTGATAAAATACAAACCTTTGTCGGAAGAAATGGCAGCACTGCCACCTATGGGCAATTGGTTTGGCATCGCCACATAATCAATCGCTACAGTGATTGTATCTCGTTTGGCGTATTTTTTAGGAAGATAAATGGTCAATTTGTGTTGGTCATAGTCATATTTTGGAACTACCTGATTGACGCTAACCCTTTTGATTTCAAACCCCCTGGCATCTAACTCAAGTACCTCTTGCGGATAAAAGTGAGGTTTTAAACGAATGACAGCACTGCCATTCAAAAATTGTTTTTGCCAATCGGGTTGCAAATACAAAGTGGTGTGAATCAAGTCGAATTTTTTGGTAGCAGTAGCCCGATAGAGCGAATCCTGCGAAAGACCTTCTGTGTACACGAACCAAAGTAAAAAAACGATTAATCTGGCTTTCATTATTCCTGGGTTTATAGTTGTAAAATTATTTTTTCTTTTTCTTTCTAAAATCATGGAAATATATTTCTGCATATTTTCTCAACACAAAACCATCCTCAAATGTCTCAATTTTATATTCTCGAGAAAACTGAAAATCATCAAGTGAGGCATAACCACCTTTGATGGTCAAAGTAAATATATTTTTATCGGCATCGTATTTCCACGAACTATTGTCTGAATCAATGTCTAAAAAATCAACTCCCAAACACATATTGATTTTTGGGTCGCTCTCGTAATCATAATCAATTTTACCTTTGTTTAGACTCAATACCAAATTATTGATGCTTATTTTTGAGATTTCGTAAGGGTTCAGGTAAATGTCACCTCGCTCGATTTTATTTTTCATCAGAATCCATCTTTTCTGCGAGTCAAATAATGCTTTGAACAAGGTCAGATAATCTATTTTCTCAATCACTGGAGTCGCTTCTAATTGCGGGAGAGGCTCTTTGCTTGTCTCAATATTCAAAGGTTTTTTCACTTGATTTTGAGAAAATACTTGCTTTTTTGAAGAATTTTTCAGGTTTTCAAAGGATACATTTTTAGTCTTTATCAAAATATAGCCATCACTTACATCATCAATTGTATAATTTCTGGAAAAACGAAAATCTGATAAAGACGCATAGCCTCCCTTGATACTCAGGCTCAATGTGTTGTTTGTGGAATCAAATCGCCAATGGCTCTCTTCCAAATCAATATCCAAATAATCAATGCTCGAAACAGGCTGTACTTTGGGATTGCTTTCGTAAGTATATGAAAACTTTCCACCCGATAAAAAAGTCAATACCAAAGAATTGGCTCGAAGTTTGGCAGGATGGTATTTTGCGAAGAAAATCTCATTTTTTTCAATCTTATTGTTTAATAATATCCATCTTTGGGTGGAATCCAACAAAGGATGAAACGACTGAGCAAACGCCTGATTCATCAGAACCATTAATATTGTAAATAAAAAAGTAAATTTACTCTTCATGAGGGATGGAAAAGGTTAATAAATATTTTTGGTAGCTCTTTTTGCTGGAATAATCGATGCTAAAATTGTGATAGCTATCAAAGCAAAAGCAGTCAAAATAAAATCTAATAATTGCATTTTGACCGGATAAGCATCGACAATAGCATTGGGGATACCCATCTTTAGAAGTCCATATTTTTCTTGAACAAAACAAATCAACCCACCAAAGAATAAGCCTACACTCGCCCCTGAAAATGAAATAATTGCCCCTTCTGTAAAAAAAACATTTCTAATCAGCCGAGCATTTGCCCCAAAAGCGGAGAGCGTCTTTATCTCTGATTCTTTGTCGATTACAAGCATCGTAAGCGAAAAAAAGACATTGAAAGAAGCGATACCAATGATAAATAATAAAGCAATAAAGATAAATAGTTTTTCTATTTTTATGGCACGAAATAAACTCGCATTTTGCTCATCTCTATTCTGTACCTTGAATTTATTTCCGACAATTTTTTGAATTTCTTTCTGAAGCGAACCCATCTGTGCATCTTTTTCCAAATAAATCTCCAAAGCAGTCCTTTCCGAAAGATTATCGGTTAATTTTTCTGCAAATGACAAAGGGACATAGATAAAATCATCATAATTTTGCTCCAATGCAAATACCCCTGATACATTTATCAAAGACGAATTGATGTTTTCTTCTGGAATTAGTGCCAATTTTTTCGACGCTTTCGGATACCATACATCGAGGGGTTCTAATACATTTTCGACCGAAACAGAAAGAGCATCATAGACATTCCCACCAATAATGGCATAATCCACGCTGTCTTTTTGAATCAAAAATTTCCCTTCGACCAATGCCTTTTTTAAGGGACTATTTTCTTCAAAATAATGGTCCACCCCTTTCAAACTCACAATCATTTGAGCATTTTGATACCTTACCAATGCATTGTCCTGAATCACCTCCCCTACGTGTCTCACGCCTTTCAGTTTTGCTAAAGTTGCCATATTTATTTCCCGAAGGTTGAAAGTTTTTCCTTCTATGGCAGAAATTTTTATGTCTGGGTCAAAAGATTTAAAGATTTGCCTATTCAAATCTTCCAAACCATTAAACACAGATAGCACAATGACTAGTGCCATCGTGCCGATACCAATTCCTAGCATCGAAATAATTGCTATAAAATTGATAAATCCTTTTTTCTTTTTGGAAAGGAAATACTTTTTGGCTATCAAAAATGCTAAGTTCAAGACACAAAAAAGAAATAAATTTAAAAATCAATTATCCGATTCTTCCTCCTTGAGAGGCGGAATCACAATGGTAGCAAAAAGGGCATCAATTTTTTGAGCATATTCAGCTGTATCATCTACAAAAAACTGCAACGAAGGCACAATTCTCAATTGATGCCTCACCCTATCGCCCAACAAATGTCGAATTTGTTTGGTATTTTCACGAATAATCAACAAAAGGCCCTCTTTGTCTTTGGTCAATAAAAAGCTTAAATATACCTTAGCAATGGCTAAATCAGGGCTTACTTTTACCTCGGTGATGGTTACAAATGCCCCTTCCAATATTTGCTTCATGTCACGCTGAAAAATTTCTCCCAAATCCTTTTGTATTTGTTTGGCTACTTGTTTCTGTCTTTTCGATTCCATAATTTATTCTTAATAAATAAAACACAACAACCTTCCTATTTTGGAAAATCCCTGCAAATATACAGCTATTTCTTTCCACAAATATCAATAATATTTTTGGTAAAATAATTAAAGTTTACACATCATCTTATTTTTTCATAACTTTGCGTTCGAGAACTAAATTTTACGACCTTGCTTACATTTTTTAGATTAAATTCGATTTTTCATGTTTTATCAATCATCTTATTGATTGTGTTGATAAAAATCCCATTTTTGGGAGGTTCACTTCCGGTACTTTTAACGGAGTTAGAATGGATGCTTGTTGGGGAAAGAATTCAAGACGGAAGTATTCTTTATAAAGAAATTTGGACAAATGTCGGGCCGTTTGCGTCTTTGGCATATTGGGCAATTGATTCTTCATTTGGGCGTTCACAATATATTTACGAGTTTATTGCGATATTATTGACCTATTTTCAAGCTCTTTATTTCACTTTTATTTGTAATACCCGTCAAACATTTCTAGAGAAAAATTATATTCCGGGCTTGATTTATGTGCTTTTGATGAATTTATCTTTTGATTTAAGCAAGCCTTCACCAGTTTTGTTCTCTGTCACTTTTTTACTTTTTGCTTTCAATGTTTTGGTAAAACAAATGGAAAGACGAGAAGGGGTTTCTGATGAGGTCTTTGAAATTGGATTATACATCGGAATTGCGGCTTTGTTTCATCAACCTACCCTTATTTTTATTTTTTGGGCATTGGCTTGTTTGGTATTTTTTACCAATGCCAATATTCGCCAACATTTTCTGACTATTATCGGATTTATTTTGCCAATGTTTTTGGTTGGTCTTTATTTTTATCTGAATAATGGATTGGCAGAATTCAAATACAATTGGTTCAATGGGATTTTAAAGATTAAGCAATACACCATTGAGGATTTCAAAAGTGCCTTGCTTTCAATTATTGTGCCTACTATTTTATCAATATTGGGTCTGTTAAGAATGACAAGAATCAGTAGATTTAATAGTTATCAACAGCGAACACAGCAAATTATGTTGATTTGGGGAGTTGTGGGTATATTTGCATTATTTCTTTCGCCGAATGTCGCTCCGATGCAATTTATTGTCATTATCCCATTTTTGGCATATTTTATTTCAGGATTTTTTATGCACTTAAAAGGCTCCATTTTTCCAGAAATTTTGTTCACCATTTTTTTTGCATTCATCTTGATTCTTCAATATCAAGGCGTAACGCCAGTCATTGGCAAGGGATTTCAACAATTGGCTGATATGAGGGTTCATGCCCAAGAATTACCAGAATATATGAAAAATAAAAAGATGCTTGTTATCGGCGAAAGAATCGATGAATATCAGTACGGCAGAGCCTCAACCTGCTATCTGAATTGGGATTTATCGAAAATAGACCTAGAAAATCCGGATAATTATGAAAGTATCATCAATATTTTTGAAAATTTCAGAAAAGACCCACCTGAATTGATAGTAGATAAAAAAAATGTGGTTCCGAAGATTTTCAGCAGAATTCCAGCTTTGGCAAAAGATTATAAAGCCAGCAATATCAAAGGAATTTATCTAAAAAAATAGACTTATTGGATTGCATTTTGGAGTGTTTGATACTCCAAAATGCTTTTTACATCAACACGGGATTTTTTCAGCCCTTCTTTCGTGTCTTCCTCCTTCAAATTCTGTCGTAAGAAAAGCATCAACACATGCTTTAGCCAAATCCAAATCAATAAACCTTGCTGGTAAACAAAGAATATTGGCGTTGTTGTGTTGGCGAATCAATTTTGCAATTTCTACATTCCAAACCAATCCAGCACGAATCCCCGTATGGTGGTTAGCTGTCATACAGACACCATTTCCGCTACCACAAATCAGAATTCCATAATCAAATGTACCATTTTCAACAGCTGATGCCAATGGATGAGCCGTATCTGGATAATCCATCGAATCTTCAGAATGAGGGCCAAAATCTGCCACTTCGTGATGTAACTCTTGAAGCCAAGCAATCAAGGCATTTTTATATTGAAAACCGGCATGGTCACCTGCAATAACAATTTTCATTTTATTTTTATGATAAATTTGAATGAATAAATATAAATTCTGTCAATAATTAAACTTTTTTTGCAAATATACGTTTTGAATGAACAATATTAATGATAATATTATAGAAGATTTTTATCAACAATTAAAAATATCAATCACTATGGAAGAAAATCTTGAATTTGTCAATGAAGAGGAAAAAATCCGTGAAGCATTTACCGAAAAAGGTTGGAACGAAATTCAAAGCCAAGATTCTTGGCAAATATTAAAAACGGTAGCAGAATTTGTTGATGGTTTTGATAGGCTTGCGAAAATTGGCCCTTGTGTTACGATTTATGGTTCTGCTCGTACCAAACCTGAGCATCCTTATTATTTACTCGCCGAATCTATTGCCGCCAAATTGGTCAAAAGAGGATATGGAGTCATTACTGGAGGAGGTCCTGGTATCATGGAAGCAGGCAATAAAGGAGCGATTGAAAATGACGGAAAATCTGTGGGATTGAATATCAAACTACCATTTGAACAAGTTCCAAACAAATTTGTTGACCCAGACAAAAGTATCAATTTTGATTACTTTTTTGCTCGAAAAGTTTGTTTTATGAAATATTCTCAGGGATTTATTGTCATGCCTGGAGGATTTGGAACACTCGATGAATTATTTGAAGCCTTGACATTGATACAAACCAAGAAAATCGCAAGATTCCCCATCGTTTTGGTAGGGACAGATTACTGGAAAGGACTTTTGGATTGGCTCAACCAAACCATGTGCGAGAAGGAAAAAAATATCCACGCAGACGACCTGAAATTGATAAAATTAGTTGATACCGCAGAGGAAGCAGTGAAAGTAATTGATGATTTTTATGCAAAATTCTTATTAAAACCTAATTTTTAAAACAAGCAGAGGCTTGCGAAAATATGCAAGCCTCTGTTGTTATTTGCCTCAAATTATTCAGCACAAAGCTCTTCAAAAACAGCAGCCAAATGCCCTGCAATCATTTCTGCCGAACGCCCCTCAATGTGGTGTCTTTCTACAAAATGAGCAACTTCTCCGTCTTTAAACAAAGCAATCGCCGGTGACGATGGCGGAAAAGGAATGTAAGTTCTCATTTGCTGAACCGCATCTGTATCAACCCCCGCAAAAACTGTTGCCAATTCGTTGGGTCTAACAGAAGCTCTTTCCAAGGCTAATTTCACACCTGGACGGCAAGTACCGGCAGCACAACCGCATACCGAATTAATCACCACCAAAGCAGTTCCTTTTTGATTACTGATAAAATTATCTACATCTCCTGATGTAAGCAATTCTTGAAAACCTACATTTACTAAATCGGCTTTCATTGGTGCAACTAAATGTGGAGGATACATACAAATTCTCTGTCCCTTACCCCCAAAATAGAGACGTTATGGTTATTATGGATACCTTTAGGGGGAAAAGGTATTTTTCAGGTAAAATTACATAAATCCAAGCTCTAATTTTGCTACTTCCGACATCATCTCTGTCGAATATGGTGGGTCAAATGTTAATTCAACACTGACATCACTGACCTCCTCTATTTCCCTAATTTTTTGTTCTACTTCCACAGGAATAGATTCCGCCGAAGGACAAGAAGGAGACGTTAATGTCATTAAAATATACACATTATTGACTGGAAATACTTTGATATCATAAATCAATCCCAACTCATATACATCAACGGGTATCTCCGGATCATATACTTGCTTGATGGCCTCAATAACTTTGTCTTTTAATTCCTGTTCAGTCATTTTATTATTATTTACAGATTATTTGCTTGATATGCCAGTGCATATCCTTTCATTTGTTTCACCATAGATGCTAAACCATTGGACCTTGTTTGTGCCAAATGGCTTGCCAAACCTATCTTTTCAATAAAATACAAATCCGCATGTAATATTTCTTCTGGTCGATGCCCACTCATTACTTTTACTAGCATACTTACCAAGCCTTTCACGATGATTGCTTCACTATCTGCTTCAAAATACAATTTATCCCCTTCTTTGTAGGCATTCAACCATACGACTGATTGGCAACCTTTGATTATATTTTCGTTATTTTTATGAATATCGTCCATTTTAGGCAATTTTTTACCCAAATCGATGATATATTCGTATTTCCCCTCCCAATCATCGAATAACTCGAACTCTTCGATGATTTCATCTTGTATTTCGTTGATAGACATTGCTACTCTTTTTTTAAATTATAAAACCATTTTCTTCACTTTTTCAATACCTAAAGCCAAACGGTCTATTTCTTCAAAAGTATTATAAACCGCAAAAGATGCTCTTGCTGTACCAGGAATATTCAGTGTTTTCATGAGCGGTTGGGTACAATGGTGGCCCGTACGAACGGCTATCCCTTGTTGGTCAAGAATGACTCCGATATCTTGCGGATGAATACCATCTAAAATAAAAGACAAAACCGATACTTTTTGTTTGGCTTGCCCAATAATTTTTAAACCATCAATCGCTGACAAACGTTCTGTCGCATACTGAAGTAGCTCATTTTCATAGTGAGCCATGTTTTCTTTTCCAATTTGATTGATAAAATCTATCGCAAATTTGACAGCCACTACATCGGCAATATTGGGCGTACCCGCTTCGAATTTATAGGGCAATTCGTTGTAAGTCGTTTTTTCAAAACTTACTTCTTTAATCATTTCGCCACCTCCCCTATATGGTGGCATACTGTTTAGAATATCTTCTTTGCCATACAAAACCCCCATTCCTGTCGGACCATAAAATTTATGTGCCGAAAAGACATAAAAATCAACATCTAAAGCCTGAACATCAATCGTGAGATGGGAGCTGGCTTGAGCTCCATCAACCAAAACTTTAGCACCAAAAGCATGTGCTTTTTGAATGATATAATCGACAGGATTGATTGTCCCCAACGCATTCGATACATGAACCACTGATACGAATTTGGTTTTTTCTGACAATAATTCGTCAAAAATATCCAATCTCAAATCGCCTTTTTCATCAATCGGTATAACTTTCAAAATACATCCTTTCTCCTCGCATAGCATTTGCCAAGGCACAATATTAGAGTGATGCTCGAGATTGCTAATGATAATTTCATCCCCTTCTTTAAGAAATTTCCTCCCATACGTTTGAGCTACCAAATTGATTCCGTCCGTCGTACCATAGGTAAAAATTATTTCTTCTCTTTTGGCAGCATTGATAAATTCTTTCAAGGAATTACGAGACTCTTCAAAGGCACCAGTTGCCTTTTCTGCTAAAAAATGTATTCCTCGGTGAATATTGGCATTATAGTGTCCGTAATAATCCGATAAAGCCTGAATCACTTGAAGTGGTTTTTGAGTAGTAGCAGCATTATCAAAATAAACAAGCTTTTTTCCATTAACCTGCTCTTCTAAAATCGGAAATTGCGAACGAATCTGTGTAATATCTAAAACTGACATGGTCTTATAATCTATATTAAAATGCAAAGCACTAAAAAAATAACACAATTGAACTCAATTTAGTTTGGAATAATTGGTCTTGGGAAAAAACATGGGGATGGGATTTTCCAATGACTGCTATGTGTGCGGCACGTTTACAGCTTCCAGAAAAAGCTGTGGATGCTTTGTTTATGAATGTTAGAACCAATACCTATTTAAAAAATGGTCATAATTTTCAAGATGAACGACTTCGCTTGTATTTACCAGGGAATGGAGGTTTGCTGACAGC
>CAYUFZ010000062.1:0-252 GCA_964444025.1 uncultured Emticicia sp. | reverse complement strand
GTAATATCTAAAACTGACATGGTCTTCTATAATCTATATTAAAATGCAACCGCATTAAAAAAATAACACAATTAAATGAAATTTAGTTTGGAATAATTCTAAATTAAATCAGAATTTTAAGACGAAATGCTGTTTCACTTGTTTTTGTCTAAAAAAAACAATTCCAACCTGAAATAAATCAATCGAAACAGTCACTTTAGGATGGCTTTTAATGTCATTCCAAGCTTTTTTCATGCCTTCTGACCAATAAAT
>CAYUFZ010000061.1:11948-13233 GCA_964444025.1 uncultured Emticicia sp. | reverse complement strand
AATTTGTTTGATATAATCATCCAAACCTACGTGGTCTGCACCAGCAGCCTTCGCGTCAGCTTCTTTGTCAGGTGTACAAAGCACCAACACACGCACAGTTTTACCTGTACCATGAGGCAATGCAACCACACCACGAACCATTTGGTCAGCTTTACGAGGATCTACTCCTAAGCGAACGTGTACGTCCACTGATGAATCGAACTTTGTGTAAGAAACCTCTTTCAAAATACCCGCTGCTTGCACTAACGAGTAACTTTTTTCGGCATCAAACTTAGCGTTCGCTTCCTTTCTTTTTCTTGTTAATCTTGCCATTGGCTTGTTTGGTTTTAGCGTTAAGGTTAGTTTCTTCCGAAAATCCCTAACTCCCAGTTAAAAATAATTTTTTTGATAATGTCGAGCATTACCGAGTTCCATTTAGAATGGAGCGTTGCCTGTAATTGTAATACCCATATTACGAGCAGTACCGGCAATCATCTTCATTGCTGAGTCCACTGTAAAGCAGTTCAAATCAGGCATTTTTGTTTCTGCAATCGTTTTTACTTGATCCCAAGAAACAGAACCAACTTTCTTACGATTTGGTTGATCCGAACCTGTTTTTACTTTAGCAGCTTCCAAAAGCATGATAGCAGCGGGTGGAGTTTTAAGCTGAAAATCAAAAGATTTATCAGTATAGTAAGTAATTACAACTGGCACAACCATACCCATTTTATCTTGGGTACGTGCGTTGAATTGCTTACAAAATTCCATGATGTTCAAGCCTTTTGAACCCAATGCTGGACCAATTGGTGGAGCAGGGTTTGCTTGTCCGCCTTTTACCTGAAGTTTCACATAACCTGCGATGTCTTTCGCCATTGTCTTTCAGATGTTTAAGGAATGTTGTTAAATGAGAATTTGATTAATTTTACCGAAGTAACAATTTCAGTAAATCAATCGACATTGAAATCCGTTATTAGTCAGGGGAAGCGACAATATCAAATGTCAAGAATAATAAACGAATCTTTTCGAATCTAAAAGATAAACTTTTAAATTGAGGTGCAAAATTAAGCGTTTATTTTAAAAATTCAAATTTATTTTGAAATAAACTGATTATTTATTGTTATTTTTAATCAAACTTTTCATTTGCATTGCTTATAACTTCCTCAATAGATTGATTTCACCTGATACCTCGAAAAACTCATGACCAAGAATTTGATTCAAAAAATCACAAAATATCCTTTTTTATTTAATATTTTTGCTTCATTAACAGCATTTTTCACCTATTTATGCTTTTATCCTTTCCGAAGAG
>CAYUFZ010000061.1:0-11938 GCA_964444025.1 uncultured Emticicia sp. | reverse complement strand
TAGCGAAGAAGCAGCGAAGGTGACCTATGGTAACTACGAAGAGATTGAATTTTTAGGGATACATTTCAAGATTTTAATGATTACAGCTCAAGTATTGGGATTTGCAGTGTCCAAGGGATTGGGCATCAAATATGTATCAGAAATGTTACCAAAAAATCGTTCAAAAAACTTATTAATTATGGTCGGCTTATCCTGGCTTGCATACCTGCTATTTGCATTAGTTCCCGCCCCATGGAATCTTGTTTTTATATTTTTGGCAAGTTTGCCCTTAGGAATGGTTTATGGAACAGTTTTGGGGTTTTTAGAAGGCAGAAAATCAACCGATTTATTGGTCGCAGTACTCACTGCTTCATTCATTGTTGGTTCGGGCTTCGCCAAAAGTATTGGAAAATGGGTAATGATTGGCTTGTCTGTCAATCAATTTTGGATGCCATTTGTGGCTGGTGGATTCATGCTCGTTCCTTTTGCTTTATTTTCATGGCTCATGGGACAGCTCCCCCCTCCCTCCACCGAAGACATTCAATCTAGAACAGAAAGAAAGCCCATGAATTTAGAAGACAGACAAGCCTTTCTTAGAGAATTTTCTTTCGGATTAACTGTTTTTGTATTGTCTTACATCATTCTAACAACATTTCGAGAGTTTCGAGATAATTTCACTCCCGAAATTTGGAAGTCATTAGGTTTTGCTACCCAATCCTCTATTTTTACCCAAACAGAAGTTCCCATTGCCCTGAGTGTTTTGCTGATAATGGCAGCCATGAGATGGGTTCAAAATAATGATAAAGCTTTTTTTATTATCCAAACACTGATGTTGGTAGGAGGAATTTTAATTGCTTTAAGCACTTTTCTTTTTGAACAAAAATTCATTTCACCAATCACTTGGCTAACCATATTGGGATTTGGGGTTTATTTAGCCTATTCTATGTGCAATAGCTTGTATTTTGAACGAATGATTGCTGTATTTAAACAACCTGGAACAGTTGGATTTCTAATTACATTTGCCGATTATTATGCTTATTTAGGCAGTATTTCTGTACTTTTTTATAAAAATTTCTTTCAAAAACAAATCAATTATCTCGATTTTTTTATTGTTTTAGCATACATCGTTTCCATTTTATATGTATTTTTGGTTGCCGTTTCGATGTATTATTTTTACTTCAAAAGGAGCAAACAAGAGGAATAAATTAAGAAATGATTCTAGTAAAATTTCACTTTCTCTAATTTTCAATTTTATCCCATTTTTGTAACAATTCTTAAGACAAACATATATGAATTTTAATATCAATGCAGCAGTTTATGACCTTGAAGATTTCGATGATGAAATCGTACTTGTTAATATTCAAACGGGGGTTTATTTTACAATGAGCGAGTCTGCACCATTGATTATCCGAGAACTTTCAAAGGGGGTGAATCTTTCCCAAGTATTTGATGATATAGACACTTCAAAGCATGATATCAATGCCAAAGTTGCAATAAAAAATTTCATTGAAATATTGATTCAAGAAAAAATACTTGTTGAAAATCCTTCTATTGAAATTGGAAATACGATTGACTGTAATAGCATTAATAGCCTTCCCATGTATAAAAAATTTGAAGATATGGGAGACTTAATAAAATTAGACCCCATTCATGATGTTTCAGACTTAGGATGGCCTAATAAAAGTGAACAATGATTCAGAGATATTGGAATCTTTGCGGTGCTTTATCGATGCAGATTAAAGCACCCGATTGGGTAATCAAAACATTAGAAAACAGCATTTTACTACACAATTTTTGTATAGGTGATGTTTCTATATCGCTCGAATGGCATCCTCAAAAATATAAAAATTTAGAACTTGAATATTGGAAAACTACTTATCAATCCGATGACATCGTTCGGATGAAACAAGCTGATTATTGGTTTTTTTTGGGAAAAGGATTTTTTATGTCTTATCAAAAAAAACTTAATAAAGCCTATTTTTTTGTCGATGATGATGCTTTTGAAACCATATTCATGTATAGTTACCCTTTGCTTCAATTACTGATTCCAGTAATGACTGATTTAGGATACGCTCCTTTACATGCGGCAGCCATAGGAACGAAGGATTTTTTTGTACTTGTTCCAGGCAAGCAGAATACCGGAAAATCTACAACATCTGCCTCTTGGGTATTAGAAGGTGGCAAAATTGTAACAGATGACATGTGTTTGGTTGACATTAAATCTCCTACAATTGTGAAGGGATTCTACCCCACCATCAGACTCCGGGAAGAATCCCTACCTTTGCTTTTCAAATTAAATTCTTCCGTTAAATTGCACAAAAAAGACTATTCCAAATATTTTTTCAACCTACTCCCTACTTTTGAAGACCAATTCACAGCAGAAGCACCAGTAAAGGCGATTTTTTGCCTTAAATTAGACCCTTCCACAAACATAAAATCCGCCAATGCTCAATTAGGTTTTGAGTATTTGGCCTCATCGCTTGCTTATAGCAAACAGCACGATGCAGATATTCGATTGACTTTGCAAGTAATGAAAAAAATAACACGGGAAGTACCAGTTTATCAACTCTCATTGTCACCTAATCTCGCAGACAATGTAACATTTTTACAAGAAACCTTAAATCAATTGGCTTGATTTTAACTTTGAATAAATCTATCAAGTAAATAATTGTTTAAAAACAGTTTTTACCACATATAAGAGTGTCGTCCAATTAAGTTTGGAGAAATTTCTCTCAGAAGATGCCAAAATACGAGCTAAATCATAAGCAAATTCATTTTCAACCATCAACATATCATCGACTATCGAAGTGTCAGGTTTCCATTCATTTAAACCTAAATTAGACCTAAAAATATAATTTTCAGAGAGTTTTTTCATAAAACCAACATTACTTTTAAACAATTTGGCTTTATTTAATAGCCCCATCAATGACGATAAAGATATCTCATACTTTTCTTTTAATTCTATCCAATCAACTAACCAATAAAAATGATTTGAATGTTGGTTAGCTAAAAAAGTATAACAAAATAATGCTTCTTTTTTTAACACATTTACTTTGGAATGATAGCAAACAAGCTCTTCTGTTTGTGTGAGAAAAAAAGGAATAATATTGAGATTTTTATAAAATAAAGAAGGTTGGAAATGCAGTTTAATCGAAATCATATCTGCTGTATTATCCAAAAGAACAAAGGTTTGCAATGGTTTTAGGCGATTTTTATTCGATACATTATAATAACCAATTTTTGATAAACACGCTATTACCAAATCGACCTCGCTCTGTTCTACGATTAATTCAAATTGTTTTGTTGCTCTTATACCTTTAGATTTGTATATATAATGATTGAATACTAAATCACCTACAAAAGCATATTGTATTTTCAAATTTCCCAACACATCAGCTAAAATTGATACTTGAGATGTTGCCCGGGTATTGATGAGAATATTTTTCTTGAATAATCCTTTCAATACATTATATTTTGTATTGGAAGATGCCATGTTTTGATTCATTTTATACCAAACATAGGCAAGTAAATTCAGCTCTGAAACAGAAAACTCCCTTGTAAAATCAACATTTTTTTGCCAAATCAAGAATAAATTATATGCTTTTTCGAGATTTTTCTCTGTTGCACTTGCTAAAAGAACAACATTTTGTTTTTGTTTAATCCATTCCATTATTGAAAAAATAATATTTTATATCGATATTTCAATGGGTCATTTCTATGATTTGAGCCACGCTATTGGCAAAACTTCTTAAGTTTGAATTTTCGGGAAAAAGTTTCAAAAAGTGAACAAGCCCTCCCTCACAATTCAAAAGAAATTTCAATTTCAATATTGGCATATTTTCCATAGCGGTCTGTGCTTGGATGTAAGAAAACCCAATGTTCTCCAAAAAAGCCTCCCACTCCGAAACGGGGCAATCCTCTGGATTTATTTGTTTCTTTGGCATGCTTGAAATTACATTTCCATAAGCCTCAAATAAATCCAGCACTTTTCTATCTTGGGTATCATTGTGATGCGTAAACTCAAAAGTTTTTTCTGACAGTGAATGATATAAATCGATATCAGATGCCAGATTCTCAATCAAGTATTTGTATTCTTCCATATCATTTGCCAGTAAACCATTCACCCCATCAATGATAAAAGAATCAACAAATGTATTTTTCAAAACCACAACAGGTTTTCCGAACCATTGGCACTCTTTCATGATTTTGTCGAAAGAAGCATAAGTATATTCAGTTTGTAAATTACACAGAATATGATAATCCTGAATTGTATTTAAAATATTATTTGAAAATCCCCGATAAAATACATTTTGACACCCCAACAATTGTTTTTCAAATGCCGAATCCATACCTGCCCCCCAAATATCAAATTCATAATTAGAAATAGCTAAAGACTCATTAACCTGAATTAATTCGGGATGAGTCTTGAACATATTTAATGTTCCGGCATAAAATAATCGAAATTGGTCGATACGCTTACTTTTTTTAAAGACAATATCCCGAGGTAAGTCAAGAAAACTCTGTATTGTTAGATTATTTACTCCCTGTCTCAGTTTATGAATGGGAGTATTTGGATGAATTTTAACAAACAAATCTGCAATTTTATAAATCCAAGAAGGGATAATTTGTGGCGTAGTAAGCCCATTTACCTGTGGACTGATACATAATCTGAGGTCTAATTTCAGAGTTGCCAAAGACCTAAAAAAAGAATAAATAGCAGGAGAATTCCAGTATTTAACGATTACAAGAGATGCCTTAGCAATCAATTTAGACAAAATATGTTCGGAAGGCTCTATAAATACTTTCAAACCCATCTCATAAGCTTGTACAATCAAATGATGGCTAAGCGATTTTTCTAATACAACGACAGATGCGGTCATGTCGAATTGCTTTTTCCTAAACTCACGTACCTCTGCCAAGACATCTGTCATCCCGCCTCCATGCGTCATTTTAGGTATAATGTATAATAAATTCATTTTATTGATACTTGCGAAGTAAAAACATCATTTCTTGACGATACTTTTTTTGTTTAATAATAGACAAATTATTTCCGTGAATTTTTTTATTCAAGACATTTTGTGCCAAAACTTCATACCTCAACCCTCCCCTGATAGCCCTTATAAACCATTCATGATCCATTGCTATTTCCAGATACTCATCGAATAAACCATACCTATCAAACACATTTTTTCGGAATAGAAACCCTCCGGGTGTCATTGCCATAACAGATTCATTTGCCTCATTTTTTCTCAAATATCCACCAATTGCCTCTAAATCAGTGTTTTCCGACAATGCTTTTAGTTGTAAACCCAACTTATTTGGCTCCCATGTATCATCTGAATCTAAAAAAGCAATAAACTCAGAAGAGGAGTGTAGAATCCCTATATTTCTTGCATTACCTATTCCAGATTTATTTTGTATTAATACCTGAATATCAGGATATTGAGAAAGAATTTGCAAGGTGGCATCGGTTGAATGCCCATCAACTACTAAAATTTCATTTATGAGATTAGATTGTTCATATATACTTCTAAGACAGTCCGATATAAAGTCTTGAGCGTTTTTACAAATAATAATAGCAGTTATTGACATATTTAGACGAGCTTGGAGAAAACAGACCCTAATTTTAATAAATCAGTATGGTAAATAAATTGACGAAGATGCTCAATGATAGCTAATGATTGACTTGCTCTGACAAGAGGTTCGAACTGACATTCCCAGCCTTCTAAATTCTGAGTTTTTGGAATCAATTGTTTGTTCCTATATAATAACAATACTTTCCTACTATCTTCATAAAAGCTCATCACCAAGTACAATGACGCACTTTCATCAAACCATTCTGTTGCCTTATCATAAGATATTTTTGTGCCATTTGGTGCATCTGTCAGCCTACAAATGGGATTAAGCGACTGTAAGTTAAACTTAGTATAGTGAGTTCCTTCACTATCAAACCCTATGTTCTTCACTAAATTCACGGTCGAGGTAAGCACATAAGCCCTATTAAGAAAAATACACAATGACCATAAAAAACCCCAAGGGTCGTACTTTTTCCATAGCTGATATAGATAAATATGATAATTTAACTTTGCTTGAAAATTTGTAACTCCAAAATAATTTTCGAGCGATTCTTTGACTAACCTGTTGTCCAATGACGGATTTTTATCCAATAATTGCCAGGCTCTCCTCCACGTTGCCCAACCATAAAACGAAACATATTTATTGAGAAACGATGAATATATTTTTTCTTCATATTGAACCAAAGGATTCCAGCCACAAACTTGCATTACGGAATAATCATTTGCAAATGTTTCTAAATTATTCTCGCAAAAGGCAAAAAAATCATCATTCACCACTACATCATCTTCTATAATTATCGCACGCTCAAAACGACTGAAAACCTCATCTAAAGCACTAATTATTCTAACACCACATGTTAGATTATGTTCTGAATAAATTTCGTACACTTCACATTCCCAATCAATGGCCCTTACTATTTCTTTGCATTGCCCTAACTTTTCAGCATCAAGCTCACTTTTAGGACCATCTGCTACTAAATATAGCACTTTGGGTTTAAAAGACTTTATGGGAGAAAATGATAATTTAGTTTTTTCAGGTCGATTAAAAAAGAAATATACAACGGCAGTATCTACATGGTTCATTAAGAAACTCAATTTTTAGAATATAAAATCTTTATTTCAGCATCATTTTCATCATAATATCGGTCTGTTCATCGTCACCTAGTCTAAAAATATGCTTGTCAAATTCAAAAAATCCATTTTTTTTATAAAAAGCAATTGCTCTCGGATTTTCTTCCCAAACCCCCAACCAAATATAGTCTGCCTCCTTTTCTTTAGCAACTTCAATGGCTTTTTCGTACAATACTTGTCCTACTTTGTGTCCATGAAAATCTTTTAGTACATAGATTCTCTCTATTTCTATTGCCTTTTCATCGTTCAATTCTGTCTGAGATTGTCCAAAATTTATCTTCAGATAGCCTATTATTTCATTATTTATTTCAGCAAAGTAAAATTCTGAAGCAGGATTAGAAAGTTCGGAATGAAGCTTTTCCATTGAAAAACCTTCTTCTAAATATTTTTGCATATTTTCTTCCGAGTTGCTCGAAGCGAAAGTTTCAAGAAACGTTTGTTTTCCTATTTTCTGCAAATCGACTACATCCATTTCTGTTGCTTTTCTTATTTTTATCTTTTCCATGTATTTAATAAGTTGATTATTTTCAGCAAAATACAAACATAAAACCAATTATCAGAGAATTCCCAAACGAATGTGATGGTTTACTCAAAAAAATAGAGAGAACTTGATTTTCTCTCCATTTCTACATCAATAAATTGAAGCACTTTAAGGTCTCAGCTTCTCAAACTTTGTCTATTTTTTCGCCAAGAACTTAGACTTATTTCACCTGATGACTTAATTTCAGATTTTTTTTGTCTATTTTTCAATAACTCACTAGCCAAAACTGCCGCTATTTCCAATTCAAGTTCAGAAGTCTGATTTTCAAGAACGCTTGGATCAAAATACAGACCCACAAATCTGGTATCAAACTTTCCACTAACAAAAGCCTCGTGTTTGAGAGCAAATGTACAAAATGGTAATGTAGTGGCTACGCCAGTAATTTTAAATTCATCGATTGCACGGAGCATTTTTTCGATTGCTTCCGTACGGTCTTTTCCATAAGAAATCAACTTAGCAATCATCGGGTCATAGTGAATAGGTATCTCCATCCCTTCTTCTATTCCGTCATCTACCCGGACCCCGTTTCCTTGTGGGCGAGTATATGTTTGTAATACGCCAACATCCGGTAAAAAATTATTACTTGGGTCTTCGGCACACACCCTCACTTCTATCGAGTGACCTTTTATTTGCAACTCTTCTTGTTTAAAACTTAACTCCCTTCCCTCCGCTACATAAATCATTTCTTTCACCAAATCCACTCCAGTTATCATTTCCGTCACGGGATGCTCTACCTGCAAGCGAGTATTCATTTCTAAAAAATAGAAATTCAAATCTTCATCTACGATAAATTCAACCGTTCCTGCACCATAGTAATTGCATGCTTTTGCCACCCCAATGGCGGCTTCTCCCATGGCCTCCCGAATCTCGGGTGTCAAAACTGCCGAAGGGGCTTCTTCTACTACTTTCTGATGGCGACGCTGAATCGAACATTCTCTTTCAAATAAATGGACTACATTCCCATGCTTATCTCCCATCACCTGAATTTCTATGTGTTTGGGCTTGGTAATATATTTCTCAATAAAGCAAGACCCATTTCCGAAAGACGAAATTGCCTCACCTACTGCTCTGTCCATTTGTTCATCAAATTCATCTTCATTTTCTACTACCCTCATTCCCTTTCCACCACCACCAGCACTTGCTTTAATCAGCACAGGGTAGCCAATTTCTGCAGATTTTTGCTTTGCCGCAACACGATCGGTTATAGCATCGGGAGTACCTGGCACCATCGGGATATTATATTTGGCAACGGCATGCTTCGATGATAATTTATCTCCCATTATCTCGATTGACTCAGGCGAAGGGCCTATAAAAATCAGCCCTGCTTCGCTAACTTTCCTCGAAAACGCAGCATTTTCGGACAAAAAGCCATATCCAGGATGGATAGCATCTACTGAAAGTTGTTTGGCAACTTCTATAATCTTATCTCCACGCAAATAAGAGTCTTTTGATGCTGCTGGGCCTATACAAACCGCCTCATCAGCAAATTTTACATGAGGAAACTCTCTGTCTGCTTCCGAAAACACAGCTACCGTCTTGATTCCCATTTCACGGGCAGTACGCATTACCCGAATGGCAATTTCACCTCGATTGGCGATTAATATTTTTTTTATTGCTCGAATCACTTTTAATATTGTTTTGTTGTACCTCAGATAATAAACGCTTCAAGGCTAAAAATTTTTAATAAAAAATAAGTTTGGCTTGAAAGCTTAAAATTAGTGCTGTTTTTTGAATTTTACTCCAAAAACATTGCACATTTTGTATAGATAAAGCCTTTCAAAAAGGACTTTTGTTTAAGTGGCGAAAATAAGTTATTTTTGCAAAAAAAATTAGCAAATAAGCAATCATTCAATAACAAATCTACTAGTAAAATGGCACAAGATATATTTGATAAAGCCCTAAAAAATTTAGGTCCGATTGGTTCACAAGCAAAATCTTTGAACTCACATCATTATTATTCTTTTCCTAAATTAACAGGAGAGCTAGGCCCTCACATGGAATTTAATGGAAAGAGAATGCTCAATTGGTCTCTAAACAATTACTTGGGTTTGGCAAATCATCCGGAGGTGCGTCAGGCAGATACAGAAGCTGCTGCTGCGTATGGCTTAGCATATCCGATGGGTGCTAGAATGATGACAGGAAACTCGGATTTACATGAACAATTTGAAAAACAATTGGCTCATTATGTAGGGAAAGAAGATTCTTTTTTATTGAATTACGGCTATCAAGGAGTCATGTCTGTCATTGAGTGTATCGTGGACAGAAACGACGTAATTGTTTTTGATGCAGAATCCCATGCTTGTTTGATAGACGGCATTCGATTGCATAAGGCAAAAGGTGGGCAATACTATCAATTTGCTCATAATGACATGGAAAGCCTAGAGAAAAACCTTGTACGTGCCACTAAACTTGCTGAACAAAGTGGAGGTGGAATTTTGGTTGTTACGGAAGGGGTATTCGGAATGTCGGGGAAAGTTGGAAGTTTAGATAAAATTGTCGCCTTAAAAGAAAAATATAATTTCCGTTTGTTGGTCGATGATGCCCATGGATTTGGCACAATGGGAGCAACAGGAGCAGGAGTACCAGAACATTTTGGAGTACAAGACCAAGTAGATTTACATTTCTGTACTTTTGCTAAATCTATGGCGGCTATTGGGGCATTTATCGCTGCAAGCGAAGATATTGTTATGTTTTTGAAGTACAACATGCGTTCTCAAACTTATGCAAAAGCTTTGCCGATGCCTTATGTGTTGGGTGGTATGAAACGTTTGGAATTAATAAAAAAACATCCAGAATATAGAGAAAACCTTTGGGAAATAACTCGTGCTTTACAAGATGGATTCCGTAAACGTGGATTTGATATAGGAGATACTACTTCTCCAGTAACCCCTGTATTTTTACACGGTGATTATGATTTACCGACTGTCACTAATTTAATTCGTGATTTGCGTGAAAATATGGGCATTTTCTGTTCGGTTATTATTTATCCGGTTGTGCCTAAAGGAGTCATTATGTTGAGAATTATTCCAACCGCTTCGCATACCTTAGAAGATGTGGAATATACCATGAATTGTTTTGAAAGTGTACAAGCAAAGTTGAAAGCTGGAGCATATAAGCCTCAATAACAATAGGCGATTAGCCATCATTTATCACAAAAAAGACCCTAAAATAGGCAAAAAGCTTGTATTTTGGGGTCTTTTTTATGATTCACTTTGTGTTTGAAATCAAAAATACCCTAGTCCAACTCAAGAAAATAAGCAATGAATTGCCATCAAAAAAAAAGAATGTCCCATGATTGAGAACATTCTTTTTCACCAAAAAAAATCTATATTTTCAAAGAAAGCCCTCTGCTTTCATCGCTTTCTCTAATTTTAACCCTAATTCATCAGATGCCTTTACCAAGGGTAATCGAACTTCTGAGCTACAAATCCCTTTGATTTCACAGCATTTTTTAATGCCCACAGGGTTTGATTCTACATACAGAAGGGTATCAAAATCAATAAATCTATGTTGAATTTCAGTAGCTTTTTCAAAATCACCATTCAGAGCTGCCCAAGTCATCTCCGTAAATTCCTTCGGAAAAGCATTGGCAATGACCGAAATTACGCCACTAAATCCAATACTGATAGAGGCAGTCACCAAATTATCATCTCCCGAAAGTAATAGGAAATCTTTTGGACAACGTTTAGCCAATTCCATGGCATTTTCGATACTACTAGCATCTTTAATACCAATAATATTTGGGTGTTTTGACAATGCTACCACCGTAGGAATTTGCAAGTGAGTAACCGTTCTTCCCGGTACATTATATAATAAAACAGGTACTGGAGAAGCGTCTGCAATGGCTGTAAAATGAGCTATTAATCCCGCTTGAGAAGGCTTATTATAATACGGACAAACAGATAAAATCGCAGCAACGCCTGTCAAATCGGTTGTTTTGATAGTTTCGAGTACTACTTTGGTATTATTCCCTCCCAATCCATAGACAATCGGAAGATTTTTTTTATTATTTTCTTTGGCAATTTTCAACAATTCTGCCTTTTCTTGAGCCGTGGTTGTCGAAGTTTCGCCGGTAGTTCCCTGAACAACCAAATAATCTACACCTCCCTCAGTTGTAAAATCCAACAACCTACGGTAGGCATCATAATCAATGTCATGGTTTTGATCAAATGGTGTAATCAGAGCCACACCTACTCCTTTCAATGGATGTTCCATTCGTCTTATAAAAATTTATTATTTCAAGCTGTAAATTAAATCAGAAAATTGTATTTAAGAAAGATTTCTGAAGAAAAGTTTATATACTTTCCTTACAATGATATTTTTCATTGTTTACAGCATCGATTGATAAACCAAAATCCTAAATTTCCGAACGATGTCTGAATAATGAGCATACGGATGTACATTCGTAAAGACAAGCATAATTGTTTCTTCCTTAGAGTCGATGGTATATTCCGAGCAATACATTCCTCCCCAAGTCAAGGCATTTGGACTTGCATTATCCCCATAATGCGATTCCGAGCCAATAATTTGTAGCCCTAAGCCAAATTTATCATTCCTATCCCAAACAAAACTATCTCCGATTTGATTTCTCCCCATCAATTCAATAGTAGAGCGGCTCAACAATCTTTTTCCGTTGAATGTACCTTTATTCAGAATTAGTTGGCACACTTTGGCATAATCCTCAATTGTGCTTAACAAACCAGCACCTCCA
>CAYUFZ010000060.1:0-13323 GCA_964444025.1 uncultured Emticicia sp. | reverse complement strand
GGCTTCGGATTTATCAACCTACGATTATCCAATTAGCTGGGCAACGAATCTTCCCATCATTGGCAATCATATTAGTTTGTTTGTGGTATTGATGACAATTTCAAGTTTGGCATTTACGTATTATAACAATCAAATTACGCCAGATCAGCCAGGGCCGATTGATATGAAAAAAATGAGCTATATTTTTCCACTCGTGTTTTTCTTTGTCTTGAATAGTTTTCCGGCTGCTTTGAGTTTTTATTATTTAGTATCAAACGTCGTTACTATTGCTCAGCAACAAATCGTGCGTAGATTTGTAGATGAAGAGAAAATAAGAAAAATTTTGAATGAAAATAAACTGAAATTCCATGCCAATCCGAAAGCGGCAAAAAAGGGTAAATTTGCTCAGTTTATGGAAAATCAGATGAAATTGGCTGAAGAAAACAAAAAAACGCAAGAGAAAAAAAGCAATAAAAAGTAATTAAAAGATTTTTTATAAATTATTGTTAAACTTTGATAAATGTATTGAAAGATTTTTATTAATTTGTCTTTCAGTTATTTATCAAAGTTTTAATATTTAATCTTATAAACATCATATTTTTATGAAAAGAAACCTCTGTCTTTTCATTTTTTTTCTCTCCATTCAGACTTTGTTTGCCCAACAATCAAATTTGAATGAAAGGGATTTTGCTTTAAAATATAAAAAAGCTGTACAATTATATGCTACACAACAATTCTCCGAAGCAAAAAATGAATTAGCTCCCCTCACTTTACAGAAGTACAACAACGCCATGGTGCCTTATGCCCATTTTTATCATGCCTTGGCTTCGTCTAAATTACAAAACTACTTTGAAGCTCGGGTGATGCTTCGACAATTATTCGAGAGGTTTCCGGACTGGGAAAAACTGGAGGAGGCTTATTATTTGTATGCCAATGCGGCTTTTGCAGAAAACAATATCGATGAAGGGATGCTTTACCTCAATAGAATTGTATCCAATGATTTGAAAAAAGATATTGATAATCTCGAATATCATTACTTCAATCAGTTAAATGATAGGGATTTATTGAAAAGTCTGAACAAAAAATATCCAAATAATGGAATTATTGCTCAAATATTGGTCAATAATATTCAAAAAAGTAAAAATATCAACAAAGAAGATTTAGAAATTTCGGATAACTTAACCAACCGTTTCAATTTAGACGAAAATTTATCCAAGAAAAATAGTGCCAAAAGAGATGGCAATAATGCAATAGATGTGGCTATTTTATTGCCATTCAAAATAAATGAATTTGATGCTTCAAAAATCAATCGCTCCAATCAGTATGTGTATGACTTTTATGCGGGGATGAAATTGGCGAAAGAAAAACTAGAAACCGAACAAATTACTGTTAATTTATTCACTTTTGATGTCGAAAGAGATACTAAAACAATATCAGAATTGATGACTAACAAGGATTTTTCGAAAATAGACTTGCTTTTTGGCCCGCTTTACCCCGAACCGAATAATTCTTTGTTGCCTTTTGTTAAAGTCAATCATTTGGTTCAGGTACATCCTTTTTCCAATAATTTGAAATTAGTGGAGCGGGAATCTGATATTTTCTTGGCTACTCCTTCTTATGAATATCAAGCCAACAGAGCCTTGGATTTTATCAAAACAGAAAGCTTATCGAAAGTAATCGATATTTATTATGGCAATAGTAAAAAAGATTCTACTTTAGGCTATATTTACAAAAGTATGGCGACTGCCAAAGGTTTTACGGTCAATGTCATTAAGAAGTTTGCTGGCGAGAAAGATTTGGATTTGCGTAGAAAGGCAGGTCATATTTTCATAGCTGGTAGCGACCCTTCGTTTGGTGGAAAGCTCATCAATGCTTTGGAGAAAAAGAAAGTGGATGTCCCTTTGGTAGGTATTTCGACGGCTTTTGATTTTGAAAATTCAGCTCTATCGGTCTTTAATCGTGCTTTGTATCTGATTCAGCTAGATTTTGTGAATAAAGAAAAAGAGGAAGTCAAAAACTTCAAATCCTTGTATTATAGCCAACAAAATATTTTACCTTCTTATTATAGCTATTTAGGCTATGATTTAATGTTGTTTTATGGAAGAATATTGAAGTATGGGAAGGAGAATCTTCGTCTCAGACTGAATGAAATCGAATATACCCAGGGTTTTACTCTAAATGGCTTTGATTTTACAGAAAATGCCAATGAAAATAAAATTGTACCTATTGTAAGGTATCAAAATGGGAATTTTTATGAGATAGTAAGATAATTGCTTTTAAAAGCGAAAAATCAATTTTTAGTACAAATAATGCTTTAATGGAGCAATCTATTCAAAACCGACAATTAATAAAAAACTATGAAAAGAAGAGATTTCTTACAAAAGAGTGGCCTTGCTTTGGGCTTGGGTGCCGCTTTTTCACAGGCTGTATTTGCCGCCAAACCGAAACATTCGGTGGGTGTGCAGCTTTACTCTATTCGAGATGATATGAAAAAAGACCCGCTCGGCAGTTTGAAAAAACTGGCAGAAATGGGCTATAAAAATGTGGAACATGCTAATTATATCAATCGAAAATTTTATGGATATTCAGCCAACGAGTTTAGGAAAATTTTAGATGATTTGGGCTTAAAAATGGTTAGTGGCCATACCGTGATGGGCAAAAATCATTGGGATAGTGCCAAAAATGACTTTTCGGATTCATGGAAAGAAACGATTGAGGATGCTGCCATTTGTGGACAAAAATATGTTATCAGTCCATGGTTAGATGTATCTTTGCGTAAAAACTTTGATGATTTGAAGCAATTTATGGAGGTTTTTAATAAAGCTGGAGAGTTGTGTAAAAAATCAGGCTTGAAGTTTGG
This sequence comes from uncultured Emticicia sp., assembly GCA_964444025.1. Classification (GTDB taxonomy): domain Bacteria; phylum Bacteroidota; class Bacteroidia; order Cytophagales; family Spirosomataceae; genus Emticicia. The sequence goes on along the minus strand of CAYUFZ010000060.1, from coordinate 10,484 downwards.
CTATCACAACCATGATTTTGAGTTTAGTTTGAAGTTGAGTAGTGTCAAAGTTTATGATATTATGCTGCAAAATACAGACCCGAGCCTTGTCGCACAACAATTAGATATTGGTAATATGTACGGTGGTGGCGGTAGGGCTGCAGAGCTTTTGAAGCAATATCCAGGAAGATTTGAGTTGATGCACGTGAAAGATGAAATCAAAAGCGAAACCGAACATATTGGCTGGGAAAGTGCCATTTTAGGAACAGGCGTGATTGGGGTGAAGGATATTATCGATATGGGCAAAAAATCTGGAGGAACAACTCAATTCATCATCGAACAAGAGTCTTATCAAGGAAAAGCTCCCATGGATTGTATGCGGGAGGATTTGGAAATAATGAAAAAATGGGGATATTAATTCCAAAATACAACCTGCCGAATTCATGTCGGCAGGTATTTTTTTATTATTTGATGAGTTTTCGGTAAAGTTCGGTTTTCGATGGGTCAACACTCGAAAGAAGTTGATAGGCTTTTTGTTTTTCTTCTTTGGTCGCTTCCGAAAAAACATTGACAAATTCTTGATTTTTAGCATTCAAAATGCTGCTTATCAAAACAGAATTTGTACGTAGTTGCTGAATAGCTTTGATGGCAGTCAGAAATTCTAAAGTTATTTTTCGGGCAGCAACGGGGTCATTGGTGAAATTGTCCAAAGCCAAACGATGATAATTGTAATAAGCATCTCGCATCGCCAGAAACTGTTGATTCTGTAAATTTTCTACCAGCCAATATCTGTTTCTTTGGTCTCCTGACTGTTCCCAGCCACTTTGTGAGGCGGAAGATGCCAAATTGGCAATGTTGAACGCCCTTTGTATGTGAGGATTTCCGCCCAACCGACTAAAAGAATCATAGTCTAAGGAAAGGGCAATGAGCGAGTAAAATGCCAAAGTCGAGGTAAGATTGCTCGTAAAGTTGATTTCATTAAAATTCATTTGTCTATCATCTGGCGTAAAAGTAACATTGAAATTTCTATCGATATAACTTAGCATGATAGACTCATAAGTTGAATTAAAGATTGGTCGAATGACCTGAAATTGGGCATTTCCTTGAAAAACATTTTGCTGTGGCGATTTCGTAAAGGTAATAATTAGATTACATTTGATTCGCTCTTCCATTCCATAAATATCATTTGTCCATCTTTTATTATTCATAAAATCGCTGATGGCCAATTTCATGTCCGAAAAAATTTGTTTGTCAGATACTTGCTGTGCCTGAATTTGGTCCGAAACAATCGTCACATTGCAATTTAATTCTTGGGCTTGGCTTGCCAAACAAATACAAGCAAAATATATGGTCAATATTTTCTTCATTCTTTTTTATTTATTTATGATTTGAGATGATTTCGAGTAAATCAACGGCTACTTCTTTTTTTGACTTTAGCTCAAAATCATGGATTTTTCCATTTCTTGAGATAATTTTCACTTTGTTGGTATCATAACGAAAACCTGCTCCAGATTCTTGTAGCGAATTGAGAACGATATAATCGAAATTTTTGCGTTTCATTTTTTCTTGGGCATTTTTCAATTCATTATCTGTTTCCAAAGCAAAGCCTACAACAATTTGATTTTCTTTTTTTATCTGACCAATAGAGGCGGCAATATCGGTGGTTTTGCTCAATTCCAACATAAATATCTCTTCATTTTTCTTTATTTTTTTATCTGCTACAACTTTCGGTGTATAATCTGCTACTGCAGCTGAAAAAATGATGATGTCATTTTCGGTAAAATTTTTGAGGGTAGCATCGTACATTTCTTGGGCTGTTTGTACATTTTCGAGTACCAAACCTACTGGAGGCGGCAGCGAAACAGGTCCACTGATGAGGCGAACCATCGCCCCGGACTTCACAAAAGCTTCTGCAATGGCATAACCCATTTTACCCGAAGAATGATTGCTGATAAATCGAACTGGGTCGAGAGGCTCTTGGGTTGGACCAGCGGTTATTAGAACTTTTTTGCCATAAAATACTTGCTCTTGAACGAAAAAATGGATTATTTTTTGTGTAATTTCTTCGGGTTCAGCCAATCTCCCTTCTCCAATCAGACCACTCGCCAGCTCGCCGTAGCCTGCTTGAATGATGTGATTTCCGTATGAGGTAAGTTTTGCCAGATTATTCAAGGTACTTGGATGGACATACATGTCTAAATCCATTGCTGGAGCAAAAAAAACAGGGCATTTTGCCGATAAATAGGTGGCTATCAGTAAGTTGTCGCAAATTCCATTGGCACATTTGGAGAGGGTATTTGCCGATGCTGGAGCAATAATAAAAATATCAGCCCAAAGACCAAGCTCGACATGATTGGTCCAAATGCCATTATTGTCTTGGATAAAACTTGAATAAACGGGGTTTTTCGATAAGGTAGAAAAGGTCAAGGGGCTAATAAAATCTTTGGCGGCATCGGTCATCAATACTTTTACCTCTGCTCCTTCTTTGACCAACAATCGGAGCAATAAAACCGACTTATAAGCGGCAATACTTCCACTGATTCCCAATAATATTTTTTTATTTTTTAAGCTCAATTTTAATATAAATTTAGATTTTTATAAAATTTCAACGAAATTTACATGAAAAATGCTTGAAAAGCGTTATTTAATAGAGTTTTTTTAATACCCATGTTGAATGAAGCATCCTAAACGATTATTCTTACTGATTTTGGGGCTGATGCTGGCTTTTTTTGGAGGGGTATTCGTATGGATACAATCTCCCAAAGGGCAGGATTTTGTTACAAGTCAAGTAAGTAATTATTTATCCCAAAAAATAAAAAGCAAAGCATTAATCGGCAAAATTCGATTCGATTTTCCGAATTGGTTTTTGCTTGAAAACGTATATGTCCAAGACCTTCAAAAAGATACTCTTTTTTATGCTGATAAGATTTACTTTGCTTTGGATGCTAAAAAAATCTGGCAAAAAAATATATATTTCAAGCAAATCAAAATAGAAGGTTTGCATACAACTATCAACCGACTTAATGCTAAAAGTGATTTTAATTATGGGTTTATCGTCAAAGCATTTGCTTCTGTTGATACAAATTCTCATCAAAAATCTAAGGATTCTTTCTCTTTCGATTTGAAAGATATTTCCCTAATAAATGCTTCTATTCGTTATGCTGATTCGTTGGATGGTGTAAGTTTCTATGGAAAATTGGGTAATTTTCAACTTCAATGGAATCGCTTGGATTTAGATGCTGGCATTTATGGATTGAATCGAATCAATTTACATCATGCCCGACTGTTTTTTAAGCAAACAAAGCCTTTAGTACCTTCTGATAAGAATGTACAAAGTTCTGGTTTACCTGCTTTCCAATTGAAGCAATTGAGGCTCTCGGATATACACTGGGATTTGGAGGGCATTGTTCCGACGATGCAGGCAAAAGGCTCTCTTGGGCAATTTTTGGCTGATTTTGATGGCATGGATTTGCCGAAGCATCGGGTTGATATTCGGGAAATTCGTGGTAAAAAGATAGATGGAACGGTGATTTTACAAACAATAGCAAGTTCAAAAAAAGCTTCGCAAGGATTAAAAATCGAAAAACCTTGGCAAGTCCAATTGAATCGTTTCAGCCTTACGGAAGGGTCTTTTGCTTTTAAAAATTCCTCTCAAAATCAGCTTTCTAAAGGCTTCAATCCGAATAATCTTCAATTGAATAAAATCCATGTCGATGTTTCAAATATAAAAATTGGACCCAAAATTCAAGCCGAACTCCATCAATTGGCATTTGTCGAAAAATGTGGGCTAGTACTCAAGAATTGTCGCACGAGTTTAGATTTATCAGAAAAAACTTTGCATTTGAGCAAATTCAAGATGCAAACCAATCATTCCGAAATGAATGATGATTTGAAGGTATTTTTTACGCCAAATCATCCAATTGAAAATACTCGTATTGCTCTCAATTTGGTGCAAAATAAGATAGCAATGGAGGATATTTTGCTCGTTACGCCCTCTTTGATAGAAAATTTGTTTTTTAAAGAAAAAAGGACTGATTTCTTGAATTTTGATGGAAACATCTCTGGGAAAATCAATGAGCTTTCTCTAAAAAACCTTAAAATCAGTGGATTGGGCAATCATTCTATGCAAATCGACGGGATGGTGAAGGGTTTGCCAGATATTCAAAAAACGGTGTTGAATCTTTCGCTTCGACGAATAGAATTACAAACCAAAGATTTCATCTCAATTTTAGGAGATTCTTTGAGGCAAAAATACGATTTGCCAGACAAGATTATTGCTGAAGGAAATATTGTCGGAAAATCAGATGATGCAAACTTGGATGTTCGTTTGTTAACAGGCTTGGGAGAGCTTCATTTGCTTGGCAATTTACAAAATTTTGATAAAAAATCTGGGCAAAACTATGACGTTCATTTTACATGGGATACGTTTGATTGGGGTAAACTTCTGAAAAAACAGCAAAGCATAGGAATTGCTACGGGGGGGCTTCATATTGTCGGAACGGGGCTAAATCCAGGCAATATACAGGCGAAGGTGAGTGCTTCATTTCAGGAGTTGAATATAGCCAGCAATAATCTTGAAAACATTCAGATAAATACTACTCTAAACCGTGAGAATATTGGTTTTGAAGCATTTTTCGACGATGATGCCATCAAGGGGAGTATTTATGGCAATGCCAATACGGCGGATTCTATTTTGGTGTTTCATTCGGATTTTGACACGATTAATCTAAAAAAAATACAGCTGAGCCAAGAAGAATTGAGCTACGGAGGAAAAATAGACGCTACTTTGAACATCGCTCATATCAAAAATCCTGTGGCTAAGGTATCTTTTTTAAATACATTTATTGCCAAAGATGGGCGAAAAATAGAGGTGGATAGGGGTATTTTGGAGATACACGATGATTTGAAAGAAAAGCGAATTTCTTTTAAAAGTCCTTTTTTGAGTGCCTCATGGAGCGGAAGGATGGCTTATGAGGATGTTCAGGATGCTTTTTTACAAGAGCTGAATAAGTATTTCCTCTTACCCAACATTCGAGCTAAGTCTGTTGCCAAATCTTACCAATCCAATTTGGATTTAACTGTTTTTCCGCATCCATTGTATCAAATATTTGTACCTTTATTGCAACATTTTGAGCCAATCAACTTGAAAATGGAAATCGATTCGGAAAAAGATAGTAGCTTGGTAGCTTCGTTTGATTTTCCGTTTGTAAAATTTGATTCTACGATTTTCGAACAAGGGCGTTTCGACTTGAATGGTGGTTTTAATAAGGCATCTTATTTCGGAAATATTAAAAAAATACAATCTTCTTCTGGCGTATTCTATGAAAATCAAATTTTTGGAAAAATGGCAACAAATAATCTGTCTTTTGCCCTAAAATCGAGGGATTCACTTGCCAATACCCGATTTTCCTTTGCTGGAAATCTTCAAAATGACAAAGAAAACTACCTGATTCGGTTTTCGCCCGAAACACATTTACTCGACTATCAAGCTTGGCAAGCGGATTCGAGTGGAGGGATATTTGCTAATGCGAAGGGCTTTTATTTGAAAAATATCGGTTTTACGCAAAATCGTCAAAAAATAGAACTGAATAGTTCAACTGATACCTTAAATGCTCCAATAAATGTTCGGATTTCTAATGTGGATATTCAACCAATTGGAAAAATTGCCAGTCAAGATTCAAGTTTAGTTAAGGGTATTCTCGACGGAAATATACAAATCAGCGAATGGAAAGAATCGGGGAAGTTTATTGGAAATCTGTCTGTTAAAAATTTTGAATTTACTCAAATTCCGATTGGAGATTTGAATATTCATACGTACAATTCCGAAAAAGATATGGTGGCAATCGATGCGTCGATAAAAAGCAAAAATAATGACATTTCCTTGAATGGAAAATACCACTTAAACTCGACTGTCCCTTTAGATTTGGGCTTAATAATCAATAAATTAGGGGCAGAGACCATCGAGGCGTTCAGCTTGGGTCAGCTTAAAAACGCATCTGGTAATGTGAGCGGAAACCTAAAAATTTCAGGAAGTAACTCATTGCCGAGCATCAGTGGCAAGATACATTTTGATACCGTTCGCTTCAATTCTTCTCAATTGGGAGCAAGCTATTTGATTCAAAATCAGTCATTTTCTTTGCAAAAAAGTAAACTTATCTTCGATAAATTCAATATCATAGATTCATTAGGGCAAGAACTAAAACTGAAAGGATATGTGTCGCTACAACAATTACCCAATTTCGACTATGACCTTCAGGTAGATACCAAGAATTTTATGTTTTTGAATGGAAGTAGAAAAGATAATGAATTTTTTTATGGAAAAGGATTTGCAGATGCTCAATTATCAATCAAAGGAATCAATACAAAACCAAGCATAGAGGGCAATATCAAAATTAAGGGAAGTTCCGATATTACCTTTGTGATGCCAGATAGAGAAATTGAAAAATCTGAAACGGAAGGCATTGTGGAGTTTATTCAAAAACAGTCAAATATTACAGTCGATACTTTGGCAAAAACCGATAATTCACTTGATTTTGCAGAGGAAATTTCCTTAAATATCGAAGTTGATAATCAGTCGCAGTTGAATATTATTGTAGATGAGTTGAATGGTGACTATTTGAAAGTAAAAGGGAAAGCCCAGCTGAATACAGGAATTACTACTGGTGGGCAGAGCTATATACTTGGGCTTTATGAGCTAAATTCTGGGACTTATGATGTTTCCTTTCAATTATTGCGTAAGCAGTTCAGTATTGAAAAAGGCAGTACTTTACTTTGGACTGGAGACCCGATGCAGGCACAGATAGACATTAAAGCGATTTATCGACTCAATGCAGAAGTCCCAAGGGCTGATAAATCCAAAGCATTTGCCAAAACTCCTTTGGAACTTGTACTGAAAATGAGTGGAAATTTGTCGAACCCTGCCATAGATTTTGAGATTAGGGTTGATGAAAATGCTCCCAAAGATTTGGCAGAAGCCATCAAAAACGACGGGTATTTGAATGATTTGAAGCAAAATCCAGTTGAAATGAACAAGCAAGTATTTTCTTTGTTGGTTTTGAATAATTTTATGAGCGAGCAATCCAACGACTTTTTTTCAAGTATAAATCCAGAAGCTATTGCCAGACAAAGTGTGAGTAAATTATTAAGTGACCAATTGAATTTTTTGGCGGGAGACATCATCAAAGGGGTAAAGTTGAATTTTGACCTAAACTCTACGGTGGGTAATTCAGAGGCAGGCACGGCTGCCAAAACGGATTTGAATATTGGATTGAGTAAAGGATTTATGAATAATCGATTGAAGGTGGCAGTTGGTCGAAATTTTCAACTGGAGAATACCCAAGGCAATGCAATTTCCAATGAATTAATCGATAATTTATCCGTCAATTATAATTTAAGCAAGGACGGGAGATACCAATTTAGTGCTTATCGGAAAAATCAATACCAAGCAATTTTAGATGGATTTGTGGTCGAAACCGGTATGGCTTTTACAATTACGTTAGATTACGAACTTTTTAAGGAATTATTCAAAAAAGCTAATGAGATTCAATGATAATATCATGAGGGTAGGTTTTCGGGTAATATTGCTTTTTTGGGGCGGTATGATATTTTTCTCTTGTTCTGTCAATAAATATATACCTGCCAACGAAAGTTTGTATCAAGGGGCAAGCATCGAGATGCAGGCAGACTCGAGCATAGATTTGAAAGAAAAACAAAAAATTTTATCTGAATTACCTCTGATTATCAGACCTTTACCCAATAGTACCATTGCGAAATTTCCCTATCGTGTATTGTTTTATTATGTTTTGGGTAATGGTAAATCTTCTAAAAGTAGCAGGGAATGGTTTCGGAAAAAATTTGGAGAAAAGCCTGTTTTTTCCAGTAAAAGGGCTGTTGAAACAAATACAGAAATTATAAATAATTATCTGAATAACGAAGGTTATTTTCGCTCGTATGCCAAAGGAAGTTTGGTCCATCTCGATAAAAAATCGAAAGCCCATTATCAGATTTTACTTAAACCTCGTTATTACATCGATACGGTTCGATTTGTCAATCAATATCAAACCAAATTTGAATCGGCTTTGTTGGCACTGCAAGAAAACTCAATCTTAAAACAGGCACATCCCTATCGTTTTGAAGACATTAAGCTGGAAAGACAGAGGATTGATAACTTACTCAAAAGTATAGGATATTATTTTTTTAGACCAGATTTTTTGATTATCAAAGCCGATACTACTTTAGGCAATTATAAAGTAAATCTTTCTGTTGAACTAAAGCCGAATATCTTACAGACATCGCTAAAAAAATATTATATCAATGAGGTAAATGTATTTATCGATACCAAAGATAGTATAAATACTCAATTAAGTAAAAGTGGGATTCGTGTTTTTTCAGCTAAAAACAATTATCACCAAAGATTGTTCGAGAAAAGCATTGCACTCAAACCAGGAGATTTATACAATAATGAGGCTCAGGATATTGGGTTAAAGCGATTGATAAATCTTAGAAATTTCAAATTTGTGAAAAATAGATTTGAGCTTTTGGGGCGTTCGGATTCTGCGTTAATCAACCTGAATTATGAGCTTGTGTCATTGAAAAAAAAGTCCGTTCAGGGAGAGTTTAATACGCTAACACGTTCCAATAACCTTGCCGGAACAAGTTTGGGAATTAATTGGCTCAATAGGAATTTATTTAAAAATGCTGAAATTCTTAAAATTGGACTCAATTCAGGCTTTGATTTTCAGTTGGGCAGCAATCTAAAAACAGGACTCAATAATTATTTCAGAGTGGCGGGAGAGGCAGAACTGAGTATTCCACGCATTTTATTGCCATTTTATCAGATAAATATAGGAAAAACTCAAATATTGCCACAAACGAATATCCATCTAGGATACGAAAGATTGGTGCAGAAAGGCGTAGGAATAAGGGGCGATAGTAGTACGTATGCTTATACACAATATACCATTAATTCATTTCGGGCAGGATTGAATTATTCTTGGCGGAAAAATATCAGTTCTGAGCATAATTTAAGCCCTATTTCTATCACTTGGATTCAACCAAAAAATATCAGTGAGGAATTTGTCAATAAAATCTTCCAAAGCTCCAATGTACAAGATTTGGTTCGGTATTTGAAAATTTTAGAAACAAGATTTATTCTTGGTGGACAATATAATTTTGTTTATACGCCCACCCCGAATGTCAATACTAAGCACTATTTTTATTTGAATGTTGGAGTAGATATTGCTGGAAATCTTGCCGGATTGATGATTAAAAAAAACGACTCCGGTTTGAGAGAGTTTGGAGGTACGGTTTTCGAACAATATGCCAGACTAGATGCAGAACTAAAATATTATCGAAACATCAACCAAAACCTGCGATGGGCAAATCGTTTGATAATAGGCTATGGGATACCTTATGGAAACTCTTCGAGCCTTCCGTACCAAGTAAAGCAATATTTTGTAGGCGGTAGCAATAGTATTCGTGCCTTTCGGGCGAGGTCGATTGGGCCAGGTGCAATGAATATTTCTGAAGACCCCAATGCGGTTTTTCTAAATGCCTATGGAGACATTAAGCTTGAACTCAATACCGAAATGAGGATAAAAGTAAATGATTTAATCAATTTTGCAACCTTTGTTGATGCAGGAAATATTTGGACAGCCCGATACAGCGAAAATTCATTTTATACCGCCAATAGTACCTTTGGGAAAGATTTTTATAAACAGTTGGCAATAGGAGGCGGATTAGGGCTTAGACTTGATTTTACTTATTTTAAGCTTCGGTTTGATTTGGCAACTCCCTTTCGGAAACCATGGCTTGAAGAGCATAATAGATGGGTAATTGGCGAGATAAATCCTTTCCAGAAAGATTGGAGAAAACAAAATTTAATATTAAATATTGCGATGGATTTGCCTTTTTAGAAATAATAATAGCCTGATGAACAGGCTATTATACAAAAAATCATTGGCTTATTCAGCGTCTTTGTGGCGAAATTCTACTTTATCCTCAATGAACTCTTCCAAAGCAACAGAAGTTGGCTTGGGCTGACGCTCATAAAATTTAGAAATTTCTATTTGCTCACGATTTTCGAAAATTTCTTCTAAATTATCAATATTAGAAGCAAATTCACCCAATTTTTGGGTCAATTCCTCTTTGGTCTTAACAGCAATTTGTCTTGCACGCTGAGAGGCAATAAATACCGACTCATAAATATTACCTGTTTTTGCTGCGATTTTATCTAAATCTCTTGCAATAATTGAAGGATTAACTGCCATATTAGTATGAATCCGAGTGTCGGAGGTTTGTTTTTAAATATATAAAATCAATTCGAAAAAATCTTATTTCACTGTATTTTCTGCTTTTTTTGCATTTTCTTTTGCAAGTTTTTCTTGCTCTTTGGCTTTCAATTCTTTTTGTTCTTGTTCAAATTTGACAGCCTTTTCAAGACCCACCGTTGCCCCATCATAAATTTTGACTGCTTGCTTCAAATATTTACTTTTCGGGAATGCGTC
>CAYUFZ010000059.1:9955-13333 GCA_964444025.1 uncultured Emticicia sp. | reverse complement strand
GATATTGACACAGGTATAGACGATGCATTAGCATTGGCATATGCACTGGGATGCGAGGACATTAATCTGCTGGGAGTGGTAGGCAGCTATGGGAACGTATCACTTGACAAAGGAATAGAGAACTCATTAAACTTATTAAAGCTATTAGGAAAAGAAGATATTCCTGTTTATGCAGAGGAGCAAAGGGAAAGCAACATATCTTCAGTTGGTGCAGAAATAGTGGTAGGGGAAGAAGTACCTACACGTACCATTTTATCGTCAGCTGTTAATCATATTACAACAGAAACTTTTGAGAATGAGGCACGGTTGTCTGTACCAAAAATTGATGATTTAACGCTCATTTTTGGAATTGACCACCCGATGGCAATGCTTTTGAATGAAGCAGATATCTTTACTTTTAGAGATTTGGCGGTGATTCCGGTATATAAAATTGAAGAACTTCTTGCTACTTCTGGTGCTGATTATAGTCACTATGACCCATCCGAGTGGACAAAACAAGCTAAATTAGCTGCTGAAGGTAGGTGGGAAGACTTGGAGGCTTTGAAATATTTTTTAGGCGGAAAACAAAATGAATCAGATGATGAGCCTGAAAATACTGAAGTTTCAGAATCGCTGATGGAGGTAGAAGAGGAAGACGTGTATAAACCGTCTGCTGCTCCGAAATCTTCTTTTTCAAGTCTTACAACTATATTGAAAAGAGAGGCGGAGACAAATCCGTTTTTTAATCAAAGTAATTACCATGAGACAAATCCTGGAGAATCTATCAACGAAGAGATGCAAGAGAAAGTCAATAAAGTAAAAGCCGCTATCAGAAAAGCAATGGGTGAAAAAACAGACTTTTCGTCAAAAGATACCACACCACTTCCAACGGTTAATGATGTCATAGGAAAATCAATCGAGAATCAAGTGGAAAAGGGTTCTTTTTTTGATAATTTATAAATTGGAAAAACTGTATAATTTATGGGTGTAATTGCATTGGAGGGGATTGAGTTTTTTGCTTATCATGGGTTTTATGATGAGGAACAGAAGATTGGAAATAAATATTCAATTGATATTGCCATTACTGCTGATTTAGAATTGGCAGCGGAATTGGATAAACTTGAATTTACGATAAATTATGAGATTGTTTATCAGATAATTGCAAAAGTAATGGGCGAAAAACATCGCCTTTTAGAACATATTGCGTACGAAATTATACAATCAGTCAAAAAAGCATTTCCAACCATTCAGTCTGTGTCGGTGAGTGTCTCTAAATTTAATCCTCCAATCGGCGGGGTTTGCGAACGTTCAAAAGTTACTTTAACTTTACCCTAAAAATCGAAATGATGGAAAAATTGCCTATTACTGCGATTGTACTAACTTACAATGAGGAAAGAAATATTCAGGCATGCTTGGATAGTCTGGTAGATTGGATTGATGAAATTATTATAGTTGATTCTTTTTCAACAGACAATACGCTGAGTCTTCTTAAATTGTATCCTACAATAACAGTTGTTCAGCACGCATTTGAGAATTATTCAAAACAAAGAAATTGGGCATTTGAGCATTTGGATATTTCAAATGATTTTATTTTTAATTTAGATGCAGACCACCGAGCAACGCCAGAGTTGGTAAGTGAGTTGAAAGAAAAATTTGGTCAAGGTATTCCAGCAGATATAAATGGCTTTATGGCTTCTCGAAGAACCATGTTTTTGGGGTCTTGGATAAAACGAGGAGGACACTATCCCATTTATCATGGAATCATTTTCAGAAAAAAATTCGGATATTGTGAAGAAAAAGATTACGACCAACATTTTGTCATTGTTGGGAAATCTATTGTTTTGAAGGGTGACGTGATTGATATCATAACCGATTCCCTGACAACCTTTACTGCAAGGCATAATCATTGGGCTACTTTGGAAGCAAAAGATGCCATTCGATTGAAACAATCAACGATGAATAATACCCTTCGCCCTAATAAAAAGGGCAATCCGATGGAAATAAGACGCTATCAAAGACTGAAATATTATTCCTATCCAATTTTTCTGAGGGTTTTTTTATATTTTTTTTATAGGTATATTCTGAAATTTGGTTTTTTAGATGGGAAAAATGGACTTATATTCCATTTTCTTCAAGGATTTTGGTTTAGGTTTTTGGTAGATGCTAAAATATATGAAAGCAATTTGAATCAAGCGGAATAATGAAAGGCTGTCTAATGAAGAGACAGCCTTTATTGTAATTAGTTATTTTCAGAATGATTGTACTTGGTGGGGTTCCATCGATTATTTTTTATATTTACGTCGGGGAGTTGATTGTCTGGGTCGATAAGGACTGATTCAATCACGGATGACGATGGATATTTGAACGACCAAGTACTGCCTCGTTGCCAAATTTCAAAAGGGAGGGAAACTCTATTTTTTTTTCCATTCGCTTCTCTGATTTCTAATGTTACGGGCATAGGTATTTTTTCTAAGTTTTCAATTTTTATCACAGCCCCTTTGCTTGGGTCTTGTCCTATATATTGTACTGATTGAATACTTTGGTCGATTTTCCAATCATTTAAAAACCATCCTTTCCAAAACCAACCTAAGTCTTCGCCAGAAGCGTCTTCTATTGTTCTGAAAAAATCTAAGGGGGTAGGGTGTTTGAAAGCCCATCGGTTGACATATTCTTTGAATGCGTAATCGAATCTTTTTTCTCCGACGATGATTGTTCTCAATAAATTCAATCCGATTGCTGGTTTGTAATATGCCGCTAGTCCAAGATTATTGGCTTGAATAACATCGGGAAGTGTTCCGATAGGGTCTTTGTCAAATAAGTAGGGTGTCAGTTGGCGTATGTTTTCGGGTGTATAAAATTCTCCATTATTGAAATTTTTGGTAGAAAGCATATTAATAAAAGTATTAAACCCTTCGTCCATCCAAGCATATTTTCTTTCATTGCTGCCAACAATCATCGGAAACCAATTGTGTCCAAATTCATGGTCCGTTACTTCCCATAAACTTGCATTTTTACTTTGATAATCACAAAAAATAATACCAGGATATTCCATGCCGCCCACTACTCCTGCTACATTGATGGCATTCGGATAGCTGTATTCAAAAATATATTTTGAATAAAATTCAATAGATGCTTTCACATATTCGCTTGACCTGCCCCACGCATTATTTCCTTCGCTTTCTTTGGGATAGACAGATTGAGCCAAGCAAGGTTTTCCACTTGGAAGATTTATTTTACAGGCATCCCAGATAAAGGATTCAGAGGAAGCCCATGCAATGTCTCTTGCTTGTTGGCATCTAAATTTCCAAGTGAGCATTCCGTTTTGGGTAGGTCTGCTTTTAGCATCTTTTACTTCTTCTTTGGTTCGAATAAAAACTGTTTTTTCACTGTTTTTGGCAA
>CAYUFZ010000059.1:4024-9945 GCA_964444025.1 uncultured Emticicia sp. | reverse complement strand
AGCCTTTTTATTTGTTCTTTGGTTAGTACTTCTTCTGGATTTAGTAATTCTCCAGAGCCTACAACGATGTGTGAAGAAGGAACTGTTAGGGCATATTCAAAATTGCCATAATCGAGATAGAATTCCCCTGCTCCTAAATAAGGTAAGGTATTCCAACCTTCAACATCATCGTACACCGCCATTCTCGGATACCATTGGGCAATTTGATAGATAGTGCCATCGTTTGTTTGTTGCTTGCCCATTCGGTCTGAACCATAATTTGGAATTTTGAAAGCGTAACTGATTTTGATAATTACGCTTTCAGAAGGGTTTAGGGGTTCTGAAAGTCGAATTTGCATGCGGCTATCATCTACCAAATGGTCACTATATATCGAATATTGGATATTTTTTTTGGAGATTTTTCTACTTTTTTCTGCACTTACAAATTTAATTTGATAGCCTCCGTCAAAACCTGTATTACCAAAGCGTCCTCCATCGATGGAAGTGGTTTTTCCGCCTCTTGAATTATCATTGAATTGATTTTGGTCAAGTTGCAACCAAAGGAAAGGTAATTTGTCTGGGCTATTATTGGTGTATGTGATTTCCGTTTCGCCATTGATTGTATTGTCTTTTTCATTCAAAGTAACATTGATTCTGTAATTTGCTTGATTTTGCCAATACATTGGCCCAGGTGCTCCTGTCCCACTTCGATAGGCCGTGCCAGGGGTGGATAGGTAGAATGGATGAAAAGCATCAAGATGGTCGTACTTGCTTAGTGATTGCCCTGAAAGTTTGCTTACAAAAAGTAGGCAATAGATAATTGGTAGAAACTTTAGTTTGTTCATATAGATATTAAATGGAATAATGATGTATAAATAAAGAATTTTGTGTCGTTTTATTGTTAATATCATTTATTTTTAAAATAAAATTGAAATTTGTACATTATTAGATATTTTACTTTATCGATAATTTGTAAATTTGTGAAAGAATTTTGAGTATCTATTTTGTGAAATTTAGAATTAAAATAAAGTGTTTTTTTTCTTTAATTTGCTAAACATTTAACAATTAAGTATAATAACTATTTTTTTCCACCTGATTATTTATATAATCGGATAAATTTAACAATTAAAATAATGAAATCAAGACTAATGACCATGCTGACACTGGCTTTCCTCCTACCTTTCTTAGGAATAGCCCAGCAAATTGATTCTCCTTGTAACTTTTTACCTTATTCTATTTTCAAGGGAGCATCTACACAAAAACCTGTATTGTTGAATAAGTTAGGAACAAGTCCTCAATTTGGAGAAATTGCCAAACATACAGGAATGGGTGCTTATTCGCATCTGAAAGACGTTTACAAGAAAAACAAAAAAGGAAGTCGTAAAGAAATTGATGATTTGTTAAAAGCTCTAGGTTTTTCAGGATTTTATGACCCTGCTTTCTCTGCTAAAAATTTGATTCCTGAGATTCTGCCTGCTGGTACTACTGGTTGGATGGGTGCATACGGACATAAGTATGTCTGGTCAACTTTGGGTCGCCCATTTGAAACTTTTAAGGTTTATTCAAAAAGTGGTGAATGTTTCTTGTATATCATGAAAAAATGTGGGAATGCGTTTTATATGCCATCATACATTACTCCGGCAGCAGTTTTACCTGCCATGGCTTGTAAATCTCAAACCGTGACAGTCTCTGGTGAAGGACAATTGTCTAGCGGAGATGTTTTGAATACTTCTAAAACAATGGAAATTATTGCAGTTAATAATTCTGCAAAAGGTACTCGTGGACTTTTATTGGGAAGTTTTCCTGTAGCTATTCGTTCTACTTATGATTTTAATTTGAAAGGGTCTGCTCAATATTCTAAATCTTTGCCTGTTTGTGTGTTGGCAAATTCAACTCCTGCCGCTTTGTCTATTTCTTTACCAATGAATCTGAATTATGTAATCAGTAAAAGTGAGGTTAAAATTGGTGAAGGGGATAAAATTTACTTAAATGTGGATGATAAAAAATATGCAGCACTCAGCAAAGCTTTAAAATCGGTAGCGGTAGCTGCTGCTAATACTTCAAATCTTGAAGTAGCTTCCAAAAAAATAACTGCAGCTCCAGCTTCTGATTTTCAAGCAAGTGCGGCAAATGGTACAAAATGTGCTGACCAAAAAATTAATTTCTTATCAAAAACTCAAGTCATTGATGGTAGTGTGAAGAGTTTGACACAAGATGTGACGATTATTGGAGTTTACAAAAAAGCTGGAAAATTAGTCAAAGGTGAAACAGCAGAGAAATATCTTTGTCTTGGGAATTTCCAAGTTCCAATCAAATCTGCTTATGAATTTAATGCTTCAGCTGGAAGTGATGTGTCGCAAATATTCAGTGTTTGCTCAGAAGATGGCTTGGCTAAAGCAGATCAAAATGTAAGTATCCCTGTTAATTTAACTTATAATTTCTCTAAACAAGATGTAGTTTTAGGTGATTATAATAAAATATATGTACCATTGACAGAAAAAGAGTACAATGCTTTAAGTAAAAACTATAATCGTTGTTGTACTGAAGGAGGAGAAGGAAGTTGTAAGTAATTTTGTAAATAAAAAAAGAGAGGTTTTTATAAAAACCTCTCTTTTTTTATGTCTTTAATTTTTTCTTTTTAGCCGCTGGAAATAAAATATTGTTAAGGATGAGTCTATATCCTGCCGAATTGGGGTGTAAATTCAAATCGGTAGGCTCTTCTCCTACATAATGCTGATAATCTTCGGGGTCATGTCCTCCATAAAATGTCCAAAATCCTTTTCCAGCTGTGCCGTGAATGTATCTTGCTTCTCCAAGCGAACGGTTTTCTGCTAAAGTTATTACTTCTGGCTTTATATATTCTTTTTTGAAAGCAGTAGTTTGGCCCATAAAACCTTTGATCAGATTTAAGTGGTTTTGAGTTAGCATCGTGGGGATAGGGTCCCATTTAGCAGAAAATTGAAATAAAGAAAAATAATCATTGTTTTCCGTTACGCCCCTTTCATCTTGTTGATTATCAATAGTCGAAAATTCCATTTCATAAGGATTCATCACTAATTTAAAATCCTTGAAGGCAAATGTATTTTCAAATTTTAACTTTGATTCTGCATTAGGGTCGGCTGGGTCACCGTCATAGGGAGTTTCGACAATGTCTAATCCATTAGCTGCCAATGCAATATCAAAAGTATCGGTGGCATTGCACATGGCAAACATATATCCTCCACCAAAAACAAAGTCTCGAATTTTTGAAGAAACAGCCGATTTTAGCTCTGATATTTTTGAAAATTTATATTTATTGGCAATAATTTCTGCTTCTCTTTTTTGTTCTTGGTACCAAGTTTGCCCCCTCATGCGTAAAAATTTCCCAAATTGTCCGGTGAAATCTTCATGGTGTAAGTGTAGCCAATCATACTCTGGTAACTTATTGTCCAATACCTCTTCATCAAATACTTTATCATAAGGTATTTCAGCATAAGTCAGTACCAATGTTACTGCATCATCCCAAGGTTGTGTGGTTTTTGGGGAATAAACAGCAATTTTAGGAGCCTTATTCAATTTTACTGCATCCATATTGGCATCGTTTGACGCAATTTGGTTGAGTATTGATTGTGCATCTGCCTCTGAAATCACTTCGTAGCTTACATTTCTGATAACGCATTCGTTGATAAAATTTTGAGATGCAGTAAACATAAAACTTCCACCCCGATAATTGAGAAGCCAATCAACCTCTATCCCTTGTTCTTTCAGTAACCAAAAAGCAATTCCATAGGATTTGAGATGATTTTTTTGTGTTTCATCCATTGGTATCAGTATTTTATTCGCATTTGAATAAAATGATAGTAAGAGACAGATAAATAGAAGTTTATATTTGGAATTTTTCATCATATCATCATTTTTTATCAAATTTAATAATCTTTGTTTGTTTCATTTAGAGAATTAACGATAGATTTTTATTTATATTGAAAAAATGTGATAAACGGCTTATTCCTATTGTCAATTATTTGAAGTTTTGGTAGATGTTGATGAATTTTGTAAATAATTTTTAACGAATAATATTAATGAATTTAAGGGAAAATATCAACGAAGGTATTCGCTCAATAAAGGGGAATTCTCTGAGAACTGTTCTTACAGCGATGATTATTGCAATAGGTATCATGTCATTGGTTGGGATTTTGACAGCTATTGATGGCATGCAAAGTTCGGTAGATAATAGTTTTGCTGGATTGGGAGCAAATTCTTTTGACATCAGTGGGCCACAGATGTTCAGAGGAAGAAGAGGAGGACGATATATTAATCAGCATCCTCCAATAGATTACAGAGAAGCGAAACTTTTCAAAAATTTATTTGTAAAAAATAAATCGGCAATCATTTCTATTTATACGTCTGTTTCGGGGGCTGTCCAATTAAAATATAAGTCTGTAAAAACCAATCCCAATAGTTTGGTAGTAGGAATAGATGAAAATTATTTGGATATAAAGGGCTATAAATTGGCAGAGGGAAGGAATATTAATGAAAAAGATGTAGATAAATCGGCAAATGTGGTTATTCTTGCGGAGGAAGTTGCCAAAACTCTTTTTGTAAATGAAAATCCAATAAATAAAGACATTACGCTGATGAATCTAAGGTTTAAGGTTATTGGGGTATTAGAAAAAAAAGGAAGTATTACGGGTGGAGGGGATGATAGGGTGGCGTTAGTGCCATTGGAGTCTGGAAGACAATTGGGTGCAAATAGAAGCTTAACATTTGATATTACTGCTTCTGTTCCTAATGTGTCGGACATGGATTATATTATTGGGGAGGCGGAGAGTGTGATGAGAAGGGTTAGAACAGATGAAATCGGCAAGGAAAATTCTTTTAGTATTGAGCGGTCTGATGCTTTGGCAAAAGATTTTGAGGAAGTAAGTGGTTATCTGCGTATTGGTGGATTCGGAATTGGAATCATTACGCTTTTAGGTGCATCTATCGCTCTAATGAATATTATGATGGTCTCTGTTACTGAAAGAACAAGGGAAATTGGTATAAGGAAAGCCATAGGAGCGAGTCCTGCTAAAATTAGACTTCAATTTTTAATGGAAGCCATCGTGATTTGTTTGTTGGGGGGATTGGTTGGGATTGTATTTGGAATTGCTATGGGAAATTTGATTGCAGGCCTAATCAGTGAAAAAAGTAGTTTCGTGGTTCCGTGGGCTTGGATGTTTATGGGATTTGTAGTTTGTGTGTTGGTTGGAGTGATTTCTGGTTTTTATCCAGCTTTTCGGGCTTCTAAATTAGATCCGATAGAAGCATTGCGATATGAGTAGTTTTTATATTGGGCTGTCCGAAAAGGACAGCCTTTTTTATTCAAATATCAAATCTTTTGCTGTTGGATACCTTAATAGCTTTGTGAAATCTACTTTCCAAAAATCTAAGTCCAAAAGTTGGTAATTTAAGTCTTGGGTCAGTGTAATCACAACTTCTTTTCCGTCGCTGTCTATATATTTCACTTGAATTAAATCTCCTAAATAGGGGCATATTTCTGGGTCTCCCATACTTATACTACCCATTATACCTCCTTCGTATTCCTCGACCATCTCATGGATGGGATATTTTTCGGTGTTTTCATTTATTTTCGACAATAAAAAGATAATCAAGTCTTTTTCATTTTGTCTGATGACTCTTCGCTTGTTCATAAGTAATTTAAGTTTTATAGATAATTAAACATTTTATTTTACTCGAGGTTGTATTAGAATACTATTTTATATTTTCTTGAAATGATGAACGAAATAACTATTTTTTGGTTTAGAAGAGATTTAAGGCTGGAAGACAATGTTGGATTATTCCATGCCTTGAAATCTTCTGACAAGGTTCTCCCGATTTTTATTTTTGATACAAATATCTTGGATAAATTGGATAACTCCGCAGATAAAAGGGTAAATTTTATTTATGATACGCTCGTTCATATC
>CAYUFZ010000059.1:0-4014 GCA_964444025.1 uncultured Emticicia sp. | reverse complement strand
AATCAACAGCTCCAAACCATGGGGGCTTCTCTTAAAGTGTATATAGGTGAACCTCTACAAATTTGGAAACAAATTTTGGATAATTTTCAGCTAAAAGCGGTTTATACCAACCATGACTATGAATCTTATGCAATCGAAAGAGATGCTCAGGTTCAAAAACTTTTGGCTACTCATTCGATTTCGTTTTATACATTTAAAGACCAAGTGATTTTTGAAAAAGATGAAATTTTGAGTGGGGCAGGTACTCCCTATACGGTATTTACGCCATATTCCAAAAAATGGAAAGCTAGCTTGCTGCCAAAACATGTAAGTTATTTTGAGAATTTCCTGAAAATCAATTTCGCTGATTTCCCTTCCATTAATCAGATAGGGTTTAAAGTTGCTGATACAGGAGTTATGCCATTGGTTATTGATGAGAATATTATTAAAAATTATGCAATGCAGCGAGACTATCCTGCTATTGCCGGAACGACGAAATTAAGTGTGCATTTAAGATTCGGAACGGTCAGTATCAGATTACTAGTCCAAAAAGCACTTGCATTAGACGAAACTTGGCTGAATGAACTAATTTGGAGGGAGTTTTATATGTCTATTCTTTATAATTTTCCACGTGTGTCAAAGGGACTAGCATTTAGACAAGAATATGATTCGATTCCGTGGCGGAATAATGAGGGGGAATATCAGGCTTGGTGTGAAGGAAGAACTGGTTATCCAATTGTTGATGCAGGAATGAGGGAGTTGAATGAAACTGGATTCATGCACAATCGTGTTCGAATGATTACTGCAAGTTTTTTGATAAAACATTTATTGATAGATTGGAGATGGGGTGAACAATATTTTGCTAGTAAATTGCTTGATTTCGAATTTGCATCGAATAATGGTGGCTGGCAATGGGCGGCAAGTTCTGGCTGTGATGCTGTTCCATATTTTAGGATATTTAATCCTGATGCTCAAACAAAAAAATTTGACCCTGAATTGAGGTATATAAAAAAATGGGTGCCAGAGTTAAATTCCTTTGACTACCCTAAAAAAATTGTCGAACATACTTTCGCTAGAGAAAGGGTACTTGCGGTGTATAAAAATGCACTTCAATGAAATAGTATATTTATTGAATGGTTTTTGATGATGATTAGATATTTGTACTTTTGAAGTATTAATTATCAGCATAAAACTTTCTAATACTTGTATGGACTTTCTAAAAGATGTTGCTAAATCCATTTTTGCTCAACACAAATTGGCTGATTTGCAAAATGTATGTATCGTTTTGCCTACCAGAAGGTCGGTGTTTTTCCTAAAAGAATACTTATCCGAATTATCAGAGATTCCTTTCATCGCTCCTGAAGTCTTTGCTATTGATGATTTTGTGATGAGGATGTCGAACCTTGCCCTCATAGATAATGTCAATTTGTTGTTTAAAACCTATGAAATTTTTAAATCTTTTGATGAAAGTATCAACTTCGATAGGTTTATTGCTTGGGGACCGACTTTGCTAAAAGATTTTGATGTGATTGATCAGTATATGGTTGAAAGACCTGAATCGATATTCGAATTTATGTCAAGAGTTGAGGCTTTAAAACGTTGGGAGGTTTCTATTGGGTCTTTTGAAAAATTACAACAGGAGAGTCGGTCAAGAAATAAATATTTTCAGCTCTATGAAAATATTTATAAGGTCTATTTGAAATTGCAAGAGGACTTACTTCATTCGGGTTATGCTTATAGAGGGCTTGCTTACAAGCATTTGGCCTCAACAATTAATAATGATGCTCTGATAAATATATATGATAAGTATTATTTTGCAGGATTCAATGCGTTCAGTAAGGCTGAGGAGAAGATTTTAGATGCTCTTCAGAATTCTCATAAAATCGAAACTTATTGGGATATCGATAAATATTTAGTTGATAAACAATACAACCATCGGGGGGGCAAGCTGATTAGGGAATATTTAAAGACTAAAAAGTTCGATAAAATCAACTGGATTTCAGACGCATTGCTCAAAGATAATAAGCTTGTCAATATCATTGGGGTTGAAAATACTTCTCTTCAAAGTAAAGTTGCGGGTACTTTGTACAGACCTGGTAAATCTACGGCAATTGTATTGGCTGATGAAAATCAGCTTCAAGCCTTGATTTATTCGCTACCAGAGCAGGTGAATGATTTTAATATCACGATGGGACTTTCTTTAGAAAATGCTTCACTTTATACTCTGATTGAGGGTTTATTTGAATTACAACAAAATATCGTTGAATTTGCAAATAAGTCAGGAGAGAAGGTGAAATTTAGAAAATACAATTATAGACATGTTTTGAAAGTCTTGAATCACCCATTGGTGCGTAGATATGTAGAGCTAAAAACAAAAGAAATGTCAATAAATCCAGAGCTTGTCGTTCCTGCATTAGTTGCTAAGATTTATGAGAAAAAAGCTGTATTTATGTCAGAGGAAAATATATTGGCATTTATGAATGAAGTTTGGGATAAAGATATAAAATTTGATTTATTCTCAATCATTTTTAAGGAGTGGAAAGGAAATACCGAGCTTGCCATAAAGATATTTGATGGTTTAATCGAAGAGTTCAAATCTACGCTGCATGTGTCGGAGGATGCTGTTGATTTAGAGTTTTTCTATTTGTTTTTAACCATTTTAAATAAGTTTAAAAAATTAATAATTAACAAAACTATTAATCTTAGAAATCTCAGATATTTTTTATTTGAGTTGATTAAAATAGAAAAAATACCTTTTAACGGTGAGCCTATTTCAGAATTGCAAATTATGGGTATGCTGGAAACTCGTTGTTTAGATTTTGAGAAAGTGATTGTATTGTCAATGAATGAAGGTATTCTTCCGGTAGGAAATAAATCTAATTCTTTGATTCCTTTTGACGCATCTATCGCCAATGGGCTACCGGTGCATACTGATAAAGATGCTGTGATGTCTTACCATTTTTTTAGATTGCTTCAACGTGCCAAAGAAATTGATTTGCTTTATGTTATACCTTCGGGTGAGGGCTCCGCTATCAAAGAAAAAAGTAGATTTATCTTACAAATTGAGAATGAATTGTCCAAATTAAATAAAAATATAGAGATTAATTATCCAACTGTAAAATTGGGATACGACGAAAATATCCAAGAAGTTTATCATCAAGAGATTCAAATCCCTAAAACAGAAGAGTTGGTTTTGAAATTGTCTTCTAATCTTACTTCAAGGGGTGTTTCTGCTTCATCAATCAATACTTATTTGGCTTGTTCTCTTAAATATTACTTTAATTACATTCTTAAGCTAGGTAGTTTGGATATGGAAAATACGTTGGAGGCAAATGAGTTTGGTACACTTCTTCATCAAGTTTTGGAAGAGGTCGACAAACAGCTTCCAAATCAAATAATTAATTCTGAGGACGACATCGAAAAGATGAAAAGTTTATCTTTAGAATTGTTGGAAAAATTATATGAGGAGAGTTTAGGTGGCTATGTGATGAACTCAGGAATGAATATGTTGCTTAAAGATGTAGCTGTACACTTATTATCTGATTTCTTTTATATGCAAAAATTGAACAAAAGATTTCCTCTTAGGGTCTTAGGGAATGAGGTGTCTTTCAATGTTGATACCATGATTAAAGAAAATTCGATAAAGCTGAAAGTTTCAGGAAAAATAGATAGAATAGAGGATTTTAATTCGGAGATTATTGTAGTAGATTATAAAACAGGTAAAGTTGAAAAGGGCGATTTGTCTTTCAAAGAGGATTCTTATATTGAAGATTTTTTGAATCCTAAAAAAGATAAATTAAGGCAGCTTTGGCTTTATCAATATTTACTTTGGAAAACATCAGAGTTAAATCCTCAATTAGTTCCTTTTATGTCGAGCCAAAAGAATATTAAATCTAAGATATATTCCATGAGAAATTTTGAGGATAAATTAGAATTGGCTTTTACTTTACCTTTTCAACAGAATTTTACAAAAAAGACGGAGGATATCCTAACTATGATTGTAGATGAAATGCTTAATATTGAAGTTCCTTTTAA
>CAYUFZ010000058.1:10118-13845 GCA_964444025.1 uncultured Emticicia sp. | reverse complement strand
TATTAAAATCTAATCGGTACAAATTATATTGTCCTCCGCTCAACTTCACTTCCGTTTCGCTTTCTGCCCCTCCTTTTTTGGAAATATAGTTAAATACCCCCAAAGGAGCCCCCATGCCGAATAAGGTGGAAGACCCTCCACGAGCAAACTCCATATTGGCAATGCCCAAATCCGAACGGAAATAAACATCTTGGGCTGAAGAAGTTAAATATCCCGTCGATTGTACCGGCATTCCATCCTCTTCAATAGGATTATATTTATATTGTCCCCCCGAAGGCAAGCCTCTTACAAATATATTTGAGGCAACATCACCCCCACCCCCTTCAACGTGTACCCCTGGAATAAAACGTAAAATATCTGCCATTGAATTGGGCGATGTTGCCTGAATTTGCTTGGCAGACATTTGGGTCAAAGAACCCGCCATTTCTCTTTGAGTACGAGTTGTGCTAGTTCCTGTTACAACTACTTGTTCAAAATTGAAGACATCATCTTCTAAAGTAAAATCTCTTTCGATACGCTCTCTATCTAATCTGATATCCTCTGCAATAGTTTTATATCCTACTGCACTCAACGAAACTTTCGCAGACGAAGATGCCCCTAACTTAAGACTGTACTTCCCTTCCGCATCTGTCGTAGTTCCAATTTTAGAACCTTTCAATGCAACCGTTACCCCAATGAGCGGGTCGCCTTTTTTATCCTTAACTCTTCCGGTTATAATGGATTGTGCCATAGCATTCGAGATGCCCAAACAACATAAGAATACAATGAGTAAATGTTTTGATTTCATGTTTAGAGATTAGTTAAAATTTCATTATTATTAAATAAAATTGTAATATTACGGCAAAGTTATGCGAGCAAAAAAATAAAAAAAAGTATTTATACATATTTATAATATTGATTATCAGTTATTTATAATGCAAACGATTACGTAAACGATTGCTAAAAAAAATATTTTATGAAAAAACAAAGAGTCCGTCTAAAAGACATTGCAGAAAAACTCGGAATTTCTACTCCTACAGTCTCGAGAGCTTTAAGAAATAGAATAGAAATAAGTGAAGAACTTAGAGCAAAAGTCAAATCTCTAGCAAAAGAAATGTACTATCAGCCCAACTTCATGGCCTCTCACTTACGTTCTCGACACAACTTTGTGATTGGAGTAGTAATACCCAAAGTCGTCCATGAATATATGGCATCGATTATCAACGGAATATTAGAAGAAGCATACAGCCATTCCTATCAGGTGATGATAAATGTTACAGAACATTCCTATGAAAAAGAGTTAAAAGCCGTTGAATTATTTTCGTCGGGCATAGTCGATGGGCTGCTCGTATGTGTAGGAAATCATACAAGGTATTTTTCTCACTTAGAGCAACTAAGCCACAATAATATTCCTTTTGTTTTATTTGATAAAGACATCACCAAAGTAAATGCCCCCAAAGTGGTGGTTGATGACTACACGGGTGCAATGGGAGCTGTAGAGCATTTAATCACTCAAGGGTATAAAACAATCGCACATATACAAGATAATTTAGTAAACCACAGCTCGCAAAAACGACTAAAAGGATATTATTCTGCCCTAAAAAAACATAATTTAAGCAAAAATGAAAAATTAGTCGTTCAATTGGATAATATCTCTATCGAAGACAGCAGAAAAGCTACTGAAGAGCTTTTACATCGAGAGCCACACATTGATGCTATCTTTGGAATTACCGACGAAATAGCTATTGGGGCTATGCAAGCTGCCCAAAAAATGAAAAAAAAAATACCTCAGGATATTGGAATCGTAGGGTTTAGTAATTGGCAAATCGGAACCGTCGTAACGCCTGGCTTAACCACTGTCTCGCAGCCTGGAAAAGAAATGGGAAGAGCGGCTACCAAACTATTAATCCAACGCATCGAAGAGCCAGAAAAATATGCGGAGCATTTTCCAACTAAAATATTAAAAACGAAACTCATCGTTCGGGCATCTTCTATGCTACAAAATATTGTTCACCCTAGCTGAATCATCAATGATTTATTTGGCTATAATTTTAAAAAACTTAACCCTTTCCTTTAGATAAAAATCGTAATTATTGTGTAAATTGATTAAAAATTCAACCATTCTTCCTATGAATCAACTAAAAAACAAACAATCTATCAACTCTCGACGGGATTTTATAAAAAAAGGCATAGTCAGCTCTTTAGGATTTTATATTGTTCCTCGGCATGTGTTGGGAAAAGGATATGTTGCCCCTAGCGATAAACTAAATATTGCCGCTGTGGGCTGTGGCGGAAAAGCTGACTTTAATATCCAACAAGCTTATAGCAATGGCACCGACAACATCGTGGCTTTGTGCGATGTCGATGATAGACAATCGGTAAAATACCGAGCAAAATTTCCGAATGCTCCGTATTTCAAAGATTATCGAAAAATGCTCGAGTCCGAACGAGATAATATCGATGCCGTGATTGTTTCTACCCCAGACCACATGCACTACCCAATTGCGATGTCTGCCATTCAGTTAGGAAAGCATGTTTATGTCGAAAAACCCTTGACTCACGATATTTGGGAAGCCCGTAAACTTACGGAAGCAGCTTCTAAATTTAAAGTAGTAAGCCAAATGGGAAATCAAGGAAGCAGCGGCAAAGGAACAAGAATTACCGAAGAAATTATCAGACAACACGTGATAGGTGAAATTCAGAGCGTTGAGGTATGGACCAATCGTCCGGTATGGCCTCAGGGTGTAAAATCTCCAAAAGATAAAAATGAAAAACAAGCAATTCCATCAGAAGTAGATTGGAATTTATGGTTGGGAACTGCCCCAATGAGGGATTATCACGAAGCTTATATGCCTTTTCGCTGGCGTGGTTACTGGGATTTTGGAACGGGTGCTTTAGGCGACATGGGTTGTCATTTTATGGATGTTCCATTTAGGGCTTTAAACTTGGGTTATCCAAGCTCCGTTGAATGTTCGGTCGGGCAAGTCTATAAAGATTTTTTTGAAGAGGCTTTCTTTGATGATGTTTGTCCGCCATCTTCTGCCATTCATTTTAAATTTCCAGTGACTCAAGATGGTAAAAACAAAGAGCTAAATCTATCATGGTACGACGGAGGAATTCGACCTAGGCTTCCTGAAGGGTGCGACTACGAAAAAGTGTTTCCTAGCATTGATGGGGGGATTTTATTCATCGGCAAAAAAGGAATTTTAGCTTGTGAACTTTTTGGCGATAATCCTAAAATATTCATAGACGGGCAATTGCAATCTAACAAACTCCCCCAACCCAAACGTGCTTTGGTGGACGGCGATACCAACGGTCATCAACAGCAATGGGTAAAAGCTTGTAAATCAGGGTATGGAACCTACACTAGTTCTTCTTTCGACCAAGCTGGACCTCTTACAGAAACAGTTTTAATGGGAAATTTGGCGGTAAGGTCGTTTTTATTGAGAGACTCAAAAAATAAATTTATCGGCAGAAAAAAACTTTTGTGGGACGGCAGTCAAATGAAAATAACAAATTTTGATGAAGCCAACGCCTTCGTTCGTCGAAAATATAGAGAAGGAGGATGGATTTAAAATAAAATCGGGAAGAGCCTTCATTCTTCCCGATTTATCAATTATGCTTGTTTCAACTCAAAAATGGTAATTTCTGGATAAATCCCTAGCCTTCCAGGATATCCGATATAACCAAATCCACGATTAACATATAATTTTTGGTCATTTTCTTCATATAATCCTGCCCATTCCTT
>CAYUFZ010000058.1:0-10108 GCA_964444025.1 uncultured Emticicia sp. | reverse complement strand
GACCATTTGAAATTTCCAATTTCAACCCCGTATTGCATGCCGTGTGTATGGCCTGCGAACGCTACATCAATGTCTTTATGCTGATTTAATACTTGTGCCCTCCAATGGCTCGGATCATGTGACAACAATAATTTCACTGGCACGTCATCGACATTTTGTTGTGCTTTTTCCAGATTTCCGTATTTGGCAAAATTTCCTGAACCCCAGTTCTGAATCCCTAAAACGCCAATACTTTCGCCATCTACGGTTACTTTTCTATTTTCATCCATCAACAAATCCCAACCCATCGTTTTATGAACTCCTATCAAATCTTTTAGATTTTGGGCTTTCTTTTCACGAGATTCCCATTGTGTATAATCTCCGTAATCGTGATTTCCTAAGGTAGAAAAAGTTCCTAGAGGAGCTTTAATTTTAGAAAAAATATCGATATAATCTTTAACCTCCGGAGCTACATTATTAACTAAGTCCCCCGTAAAAAAGAACATATCTGGTTTTTCTTTCAAAAGCATTTCGACACCCCCTTTAACAGCGGTTTTATTAAAAAAACTACCCGAATGAATGTCAGACAATTGAGCAATTTTCATTCCATCAAATTGTTTGGGTAAGTTTTTCAACCGCAAAGTTACATTTCTAACATGATAGTCATGAGCTCCAGACAAAATCCCCCAAGCCATTCCTCCCGCATGAAGTCCGCCGACAGCCAATGCTGTTTTGGCCAAAAACTCCGACCGACTAATTCCCTCAGCTACATTCGTAGCTGCCTGAGCGACCTCTGTTTGCACTTCATTACCCTGAAACAATTGTCCAATCCATTTAAAAAAGCGAATAATATCACCAATAAACATCAAAAAAACTGTAAAAATCTTGGATATATAAATGATAAAAATCCCAGCTACTAAAAAAGTTCGGAAACTGGCTTTCATGGGGGCCGCCATAGGGGTATAGGTAAAAACCAAAATAACAGATATTACCGAAAGTACCGAAAAACCCCAAAATCCATAAGTAATAAAACGTTGCGTAGCCGGAGAGGCTGTTCGCATTGCTAATTTCACTGCCTGAAAAACATACAAATCTATCAGCACAAAGAAGACTGCCATCAAAGCAAACCCAAAAGTACGAGCCATTATAATTAATTTAAAATGAAACAAAAACTGAATGAAAAAATAACGGATTTTTGATAAATAAGGTTTCAAAACAACAACATAATATCATTTCATCTTAAAACCACTTTCATGAAGCATCACAAACCTCAAGATTTATATAAATTGTAGCGATTGACAAAGAAAAATAAATCATTATTAAATATTTAAAAGATAAAATATGGTTTTTCAAATAAATACAGTCAAAATATATTTCGAATAGTAAATTTGTAGAATATTCAAGATATTTAGCTTGATTGATTATTTTTGTTTTTCAAAATACCTAATCCATTGGAAGTCGTTATCATCAAATACAATGCTGGCAATGTGCAGTCTGTCATGTATGCACTTGAACGTATCGGAGCAAATTATCAATTGTCCGATGATATTGAAATCATCAGCAAAGCAGACAGAATCATTTTTCCAGGTGTTGGCGAAGCCTCTACTGCCATGAAAAGTCTTCGAGAAAGCAAGCTTGACCTAGTAATTCCTTCTCTCAAACAACCATTTTTGGGGACTTGTGTTGGCATGCAATTGCTTTGTAGCTCTTCGGAAGAAAACAATACCGATTGTTTAGGGGTTTTTGATGTACCTATTTTACGATTCCCCAAAGTAAAAGGCTTTAAAGTACCGCAAACAGGTTGGAATAATATTACGCCCTATCAAACTTTGGATTGGGCAAACCCTTTGTGTTTAGGATTACGTCCGAGCGAATATGTATATTACAACCACGGATACTACGCCCCTTTGTGTGAATATACCGTTGCACAGACCGATTATATTTTAAAATATTCTGCGATTCTTCAAAAAGAAAACTTTTTTGCGGCACAGTTTCACTCTGAAATTAGTGGCGATGCTGGTGAACAAATTTTTAAGAATTTCATGAATATTTAATATTTTATCTAAAATCATTCAATTATGTTTCAAATTATTCCTGCCATAGATATCATCGACGGTAAATGCGTAAGGCTTACGCAAGGAGATTATTCTCAAAAAAAGACTTACAACGAAAATCCACTCGAAGTTGCCAAGATGTTTGAGGGTGCAGGCATTAAACGTTTGCATTTAGTCGATTTAGATGGAGCGAAAAATAAAAAAATCACCAATCTGAATGTCCTTCAAACTATTGCTACGCATACTTCTTTGCATATCGATTTCGGCGGAGGGGTTCAGTCTGATGAAGATATTCAGTCAGCCTTTGATGCTGGAGCAAAGCAAATCACGGGCGGAAGTATTGCCGTCAAAAATCCACAATTATTTGAGAAATGGCTTACTCAATACGGTAGTGATGCCATTATTTTGGGAGCTGATGCTAAAAACGAAAAAATCGCCGTCAGTGGTTGGGAAGAAGACTCAGGTTTGTCTGTCTATGATTTCATCAATCAATGGTCTTCCAAAGGTATCCAATATACAATCAGCACCGATGTAGCCAAAGATGGATTACTTCAAGGTCCTTCCATTGAACTTTACCAAAAAATTCAAGCCCAAGAACCCAATTTACACATCATAGCCAGTGGAGGGGTCAGTTCTATGCAAGATATCGAAGCATTAGCTTCCCTAAACTTATTCGGAGTGATTGTCGGAAAAGCCATCTATGAAGGAAAAGTTTCCTTGAAAGAAATCGAAACAAGATTTTCTTAATCCTATTCATTTTCTATAAAAATCAAACAAAAATGCTTACCAAAAGAATCATCCCTTGCTTAGACATCAAAGACGGTCGTACCGTCAAAGGAACAAATTTTGTTAATTTAAGAGATGCCGGCGACCCCGTCGAATTGGCTGCAGAATATGCCAAACAAGGGGCTGATGAATTGGTATTTTTAGACATTACGGCAACTGTTGAAGAACGAAAAACGCTATTGGAATTGGTTAAAAGAGTAGCTCATACCATCAATATCCCTTTTTGTGTAGGGGGAGGTATTGGCTCTGTGAATGATGTTTCAAAATTATTGAATGCTGGGGCTGATAAGGTTTCCATCAACTCTTCCGCTGTTCGGAATCCCCAACTAATCAATGAATTATCTCTCGAATTTGGTTCTCAATGCATCGTTGTTGCCATAGATACCCGATACATAGAAACTGCGTCAGAAACAAAACAGCACATTGTTCATACGCATGGTGGGCGTAAACCTACCGATTTGAATACCTTGGCATGGGCAAAAGAAGTGGAAGATAGAGGAGCGGGTGAGATACTTCTTACATCGATGGATACCGACGGAACAAAAGCAGGATTTGCCCTTGAATTAACTTCCGAAATTTCTGAAAACTCAAATATTCCAATTATTGCCTCTGGAGGTGCGGGTACTATGGAGCATTTTTATGAGGTTTTTACAGATGGAAAAGCAGATGCGGGCCTTGCGGCAAGTATATTTCATTTTAAAGAAATTCCAATTCCCGAATTGAAACAATTTTTAGACCGTAGGGGTATTCCGATGAGAATATATTGACTTTAAGACAAGATTTTCTACCCTTAATGCCAATTCATGAGCGTCACAATGCCAAGACATCTGAGTAAAGGCAAACGACGCAAAAAAATATAAAAAAGGATTTTCATAAGAACTTAATAAACCTGCGATAAAGTATCTAAAGGGAGAATATTTCTCCCTTTTTCTGTATTTCTGAACCAATAAATGGTCACTTTTAGTCAGTTTTAGCAATGATGTTTCAAGAATTATTTGCTCCATTTCATTCGCCGTTTTAGCTAAAAGGTGAACTGCCCTTTCAATCAGTAATTCTTTACAGCCATCCAATGCCCTCGGCTCATAAGTCCCGATTAATCTCGCATAATGATAAATTATAATAGCCGAAGAAGCATAATTATGAGATATTTTGAACGGGTATTGAACAAATTCATTACGCAAAATCACTTCTCTTAAAAATTGATAGGTATCTATGTCATTTTCATTGTATGGAAATTGATATTTTTCAAATAGACACATCAAATTACACAAAGCACACACATCAAACTCAATAGGCATATTCTTTCCAAACCAAGTAGAATAGACTTTTAAATGACGGTAGTGTTTCGGCGTATTTTTGATTTTCCGATTTGCCAAATTCGCATGAACTTTTAGTTTAGCTTTTAACCATTCGACCTCCTCCAACGAATGTGGATTGGTGAGATATATCAAGGCTGTATCGTCTATGTCGTCTGGAATTCTAAAGTGGTCAAATCGATGAAAAACATATCCGTTTGAAAAATGTTTGGATGGCTTTGTCTGCCAAAAATTATATGTTTTTAATCCATCTTTATTCTGAAAATTAGGATAGTTATCGACGACTTTTTTAGATATTTGCTCAATAATTACATTCAAACGAGAAGGTAATTTTCCCTGAAGCTCATTCAAAATAAAAATGATGGAAGCAGAATAAAAAATATTATTATCTCGACGAGAGTAATTCAAGTATTTATTTTGTCGAAATGAAGGGAACAATCCATCCGAAAAATAAGCATCGCCCTTCGATTGTAAAAGAGCGATACCATTGATAAGTTTTTCTATTTTTGGCAGAAAAATCATAATTTAAGTACTAATTTGCCAATATTTTCTCCTTGAAACAATTTCAATAATGTTTCAGGAAATGCTCGAACCCCTCCTTCCACTACATAAACTTTACTATTGAGCTTCCCTTGTAATACCCAAGTTGCCATTTCTTTGATTGCTTTTCCATAATTGGCAGCATTATCAAAAACCACAATCCCCTCCATTTTCGCTCGATTGACCAAAAGAGACAAATAATTGCTCGGCCCAACAATTTTATTGGTTGCATTATATTGAGAAATAGCTCCACAAATAACGATTCTAGCCTTGAAATTTATCAAGCCCAAGACAGTATCTAATATTTCGCCTCCCACATTATCAAAATATACATCAATTCCTTCTGGACAAGCCTCTTTCAGATTTTTTCTTAAATCGCCATCTTTATAATCTATACAAGCATCAAACCCTAAATCATTGACGACATAATCGCATTTTTCTTTTCCCCCTGCAATTCCAACAACCCGACAACCTTTGATTTTAGCTATTTGTCCGACAACGCTCCCCACAGCACCTGCTGCTCCCGAAACGACGACAGTTTCCCCTTCTTTGGGCTGCCCTGTGTCTAAAATTCCAAAATAGGCTGTCAAACCCGACATTCCTAAAGTACCCAAATAAACAGGAGCATCAATCGTGGAAGTATCTATTTTCACGGCATCTTTTCCGTCCATTACCACCCATTCTTGTACCCCCATCGCTGCACTGACATAATCCCCTACTACAAAATCAGGATTTTTGGAAGCAATCACCTCTCCGACCCCTAAAGCCCTCATTACCTCCCCGATTTTTACTGGACGAATATAGGATTTCCCCTCATTCATCCACCCCCTCATGGCAGGGTCAATGGATAAATATTGAACTTTAACAAGAATTTGATTGTCGGCCAATTCTGACACATTATTTTCTTCCAATAACCAGCAAGCGTCAGTAGGAACTCCGATTGGTCTTGATACAAGTTTGATTGACAAGTTTTTCATAGTTTGGTTTATATTTTTGTTGAATCTATTTTTACGATTTTTTCCATGAAATGGGCAAGCAATTTAGACAAAATAAAGGAAAAATTTGCGGTTTCGGGCAAGTCTATTTTCTATTTTCAATCACAAATAATCACAAATGGCATCAATTGAATAAAAAACACAAATTAGTTTTAAAAAAAAATAGAAGAATTTTGAATTATATAGCACAAATTTGTAAATTTGCATCCCCAAATATAGGATTGTATCCGTGAAAATACATGGGAATTAAGTTTTGAGTTTAATTAAAAAATATCAATTTGGCTTGATTTGATTGCTTATCAATAAAAGCCAATCATTAAATAGGTAAAACAATGGCTAAGAAAGGCAATCGTGTACAAGTAATTTTAGAGTGTACCGTACAAAAAACAAGTGGTGTAGCAGGTATGTCTCGCTATGTAACGACTAAAAATCGTAAGAATACAACGGGTCGTTTGGAGTTGAAAAAATACAATCCATTTTTGAAAGCTCATACGATTCACAAAGAAATTAAATAATTTTGGGGTAAAAGAATCATCAAAACGTTCAATTGTCTCTTTATCTTTAAAAACTAAAAGCAATGGCAAAGAAAGTAGTCGCTACGCTTCGTGATAAATCAGCAGGAAAAAACTTCGCAAAAGTTATCAAAGCTGTGAAATCTCCAAAAACAGGTGCATATTCTTTCAAAGAAGAGATGGTACCAATGGAAGAATTACAAAATGCCCTTAAAGCATAATTCACGATTGCGTTTTTCAAAAAAAAGCTCTTTTCTTAGGAAAGAGCTTTTTTAATGAATATAGTGAAACAATGCTCCATTATTCCGAATACAAAAAAAGCTACCCACAAATGGATAGCTTTTTTTGCATTCATTGTTTATTTTAAGCATTAGTCGAGCCAAAACTTGCACTCAGATATTCACGGTTCAGACGAGCGATATTTTCCAAAGAAATTTCTTTCGGACATTCTGCCGCACAAGCTCCAGTGTTCGTACAAGTTCCAAAGCCTTCTGCATCCATTTGAGCCACCATTTTCAAAGCACGATCTTCTCTTTCAGGCTGTCCTTGAGGCAACAATGACAACTGAGAAACCTTTGCCGACACAAAAAGCATTGCAGAGGCATTCTTACAAGCCGAAACACAAGCACCACAGCCAATACAAGCCGCTGCGGCAAATGCCTTATCTGCATCATCTTTAGGGATAGGCAGAGAGTTTCCATCTTGAGCATTACCAGTATTGACCGAAACATATCCACCCGCCGCAATGATTCTATCAAAAGAAGATCTATCTACCACCAAATCTTTTATAACCGGAAAAGCAACAGCTCTCCAAGGCTCTACTACAATTGTATCTCCATCTTTGAAGCTTCTCATGTGCAACTGACAAGTAGTAACCCCCTGCAAAGGCCCATGAGGGCGACCATTGATATACATCGAACACATGCCACAAATCCCTTCACGGCAATCGTGATCAAAAGCAATTGGCTCTTTTCCTTCAGAGACCAAATTTTCATTCAAAACATCAAACATTTCAAGAAAAGACATATCTTCAGATATATCAGCAAGAGAATATGTTTCGAGAGCCCCTTTGGCTTTTTTGTTTTTTTGACGCCAAACTTTGAGTGTAATATTCATAATTTATTCTAAAGTCTTAATTTTTATTTGTTTTTTATTAAAATACAAGCCCAAGCATTTATTCCATAAGTGATTAGAATTATCGTTAATATCTTCGGCATATAAGCAATGAGGCTTATGTTTAAATGGCTTCAGATATACTACCTCTTCTTTGGTATTTTCAATAACATGAACTCTTTCTTTGTATTCTTTCAAATAATTGGCAGCTGCCCCCATTCTTAAATCACTGTACATTTTTCTTAGATTGGCACATTTGTACATATCTACTGCAAAAAACATACAAAGTAATATCACCGAAACTGCATGTGCCTGAAAATCAGGAATTTGAATTTGATTCAGAATCACACAAACCATAAAAAACCAACCCAACAAAAAGTACAAATAAATCATATTCAGTACTCTAGGAGGGGGTTGTGTTAATCCCAAGCCCCAAGCAGTCGGAAAAAAGAAAAAACCAAACAAACATACAAATAATCCAAAAACCAACCAAATAGGCAGATTGAATATTTTTTGTTTCGGCAAATCTTTAATTATCAGAACAAATGCCGCAGTGGCGATTATCAATATTGGAGAGCCCAAAGTCCATTCTATAAAAAAATGAGACATTGCATTCCAAGTTTTGATAATGACATCAAGCAATTCGGGGTCTTGTTTTTGCCTTATTTTATTTCCTGGAGCACTAATTACCAAATAATTTCCCAATAAAACAATCAATAACATTGGAGAAAATATATGTAAATGTTGCTTATTATTATAGTAATCATAAACGACGAGTAAAGTAACTATCAAAGAAACAGACAACATCGTTACTTCACTTGAACCAAGCAATAAAAAAAGCAAAACAGCGAATTTCAAGGAAAACCAATACTGTTTTTTTTCCTCGCCTCTCCAATAACGCATCAGTAACTGAAGCAATAACATCATCAAATTTGCAGAAATAAACGTATAACTTCCGCTAAACCAATAGATATTTTCGTAGATACTTTCAATATTGAAGTAATACAACAAGAAAAAGCCAAGAGTTACAAAGAACACCATTTGTTTGTCCAGAATATCTTTGAAAGTATTTTGGAAAAACAAGAAGCTATTGTACAAGAAAATTAGCAAAAATAAAATTGGAAAAATCACAAAAGCAACCCTACTTTGTGTAAAAACCAATGGATTGATATGGAAAATAAAATTCGACAAATACCTACCGCTCCATCCATTGTAATACATTTTTTGGGCAGTCCAAAAACCAAAATTTTTTGCTGTTGCCGAAAAACAAAAATCATCTGCTACAGATGGGCAATTATAAAATGCCAATGTAATCAACAAGCCTATTGTACCTAAAGCGGCTGTAATTATTAAAATTTTGGTTAATGAAAAGAGATTTTTCATAGTTGCTTAAACTTCAGTACAAAAGCCAAACACTTATTTTTATTGAGTTGTAAGGAATAAGTCGGTCTTCTATTTATTTGGAGAAGACCGACAAATAATTATTTATAGCTTCGTTGAGCGATTTTAATGTTTTCGTACACCAAAGGTTCTTTATTCAATGACCATTGGCTATCCCCATTATATTCCCAAGCTGCTACATACATATAATTTTCATCATCACGAAGAGCTTCTCCGTCTTCCGTTTGATATTCTTCACGGAAGTGCCCTCCACAAGATTCATTTCTATTCAAGGCATCAATACACATCAACTCTCCTAGTTCGATAAAATCAGCCACACGACCTGCTTTATCCAATTCAGGATTGAATTCATCTGCTTCTCCCATCACACGTAAATCTGACCAAAATTCGTTTTTCAAGGCACGAATTTCTTCTATTGCCTCTTTCAAACCTTGTTCATTACGAGCCATTCCACATTTATCCCACATAATTTTACCCAAACGTTTGTGGAATGATTCTGGAGATTGCTTTCCTTTGATGTTCAATAATTTATTAATTCTCTCTTGTACCTCATTTTCCGCTTCTCCAAATGCTGGATGGTCAGTTGATATCGCTTTTGTACGAATTTCTGTTGATAAATAAGAACCAATAGTATAAGGAATTACAAAATAACCATCTGCTAATCCTTGCATCAAGGCACTAGCTCCCAATCTATTTGCACCATGGTCAGAGAAATTAGCTTCACCCAAAGCATATAAACCTGGAATGGTTGTCATTAGATTGTAATCAACCCAAAGCCCACCCATTGTGTAGTGAACAGCCGGATAAATTCTCATTGGCACTTCATAAGGGTCTTCTCCGGTGATTTGCTTATACATATCGAACAAATTACCATATTTTTCTTTTACTACCGCCTTACCCATTTCTCTGATTTCTTCAGAAGATGGGCTGTGCATACCCTTTTTATTTGCCTCAATTTTGCCATACCTTTCGATGGCAGACGCATAATCCAAATAAACTGCCATTTTTGAAGTTCCTACACCATATCCAGCATCACAACGCTCTTTGGCAGCACGAGAAGCAATATCACGAGGCACTAAGTTTCCAAATGCAGGATAACGTCGCTCCAAATAATAATCTCTTTCATCTTCCGGAATATCATTTCCGGCACGCTTATCGTCTTGTTTTTTAGGAACCCAGATTCTTCCGTCATTTCTTAAAGACTCAGACATTAACGTCAATTTTGACTGATGATCACCCGAAACAGGGATACAAGTCGGGTGAATCTGTGTAAAACACGGATTGGCAAAATTTGCTCCTTTTCTATGTGCTTTCCAAGCAGCAGTCACGTTACTTCCCATGGCATTGGTCGATAAATAAAACACATTACCGTACCCTCCAGTACATAACAAAACTGCATGTCCTAAATGACG
>CAYUFZ010000057.1:8184-14002 GCA_964444025.1 uncultured Emticicia sp. | reverse complement strand
ACTAAAGGAAAGGTATTTCGTGCGTCTGTCCAATTCTTCCCTTCAAAAGACTGATACACTGACTTTTGAATGCTCTTATTATCAGATAGTTGAAAGTTTTAATACTTTTAAGCTTGATTAATAAACCGATACAAATACGGAGCTTTGTTCGCCGCACCTGTAAATTTTTTTTCCAATCGTTCCAAAACATTTAATTGAAGAATCATCTTTTGAAAATTGGTTCTTACAAACGTTTTTCCAGAAATAGCCTCATAAACTTCTTGTACATCTTTCATCGTAAATGTTTCAGTTAAGAGATTAAAAGCATTGATTTTTTCACTAATATGACTTCTGAGTGATTTTAAAGCTGCTTCAATGATTTCCCGATGGTCGAGAATCATACTAGGGAGAGCATCTATTTCGTGCCATTCAATGGCTTGGTCGATAGCACTTTTTTGTGGATTTACCTTGCTAATATCTACCAGAGCATAGTAGCCAATGGCTATAAATCGTTTCGTAAACCACAAGTATTCTTCCCGATAGCTTTCAGATTCATTTAGAATGTCTTTGTTTAATTCAAGAAGTTTATCCAAAAAAACAGTATGATTTCTGCTGGCTTTCCCAAAGGTGCTAAATTGTTCAATATAGATATTTTCAAGTCCGGTTCTAAATTGTAGAACTTTCTGTGCCGCTGCATCAATATCATCTTCCTGATTGACAAACCCGCTTGGTAAAGCCCAAAAATCTCCTTTAAAATTGATTTTAGGAATCAAAACCTTTAGCTTTTGATTTTCATAACCAAAAATCACACAATCAACCGTAATTTGTTGAATAAGGTTTTGTTTACTCGGATTGGAAAAATGATGCATATCGTTTTTTAGAAAAATATTGGAACTACAAATATAAAAAATTATAAAAATTTTTATTGTATATTTTTTATACAATAAAAAAATCTTTTTACATTTGCTTTAGCTTTTATTTAACCCAAGCATAAATCAATGAGAACTAGGATTTTATATTTGACCTTAACACTTTCAATACTGTGTTTAGACAAGGTTTCTGCTCAAACTAATTTGGTGCAGCAAAGCCAGGAATTGGCAAAAGCCTTTTCAACAAAAGATACTCTTTTCAAATCTCCGTTTATTGACATCGACGAATGGAGAGAGAAACCTATTCGCCATCGCTACATACATGGAGGCTTTCATAGTAATAAAACTAGATTTTCGCTTTATCTCCCTGAAAAAAGTCAATACCGAGGGCGTTTTTATCAATATATCACCCCTTTTCCAGATAGTGAATTTCTTTCGCAAGGAGCCAGCGGTGAAGACGATAAAATTGGCTTTTCAATCAGCAGTGGTGCGTATTTCATAGAAACCAATGGAGGGGGTGCGGTAGATTTTTCTAAACCCATGGCAAACGACCCAACGATTGGGGCGTTCAGAGCCAATGCTGCAGTTGCCCAATATTCTAAAATAGTAGCTGCAGAACTCTTTGGAAAGCACCGAACTTACGGCTATGCCTTCGGTGGGAGTGGAGGTGCTTACAGAACGATTGGAAGCATCGAAAATACTGAAGGTATTTGGGACGGCGTCGTTCCTTATGTGCTAGGTTCGCCGATGGCTATTCCGAATGTATTTGCAGTTCGAATGAATGCCATGCGAATTTTGGATAAAAAATTGCCTCAAATCATCGATGCTCTGGATGCAGGCGGCAGTGGAGACATGTATGCAGGATTAAACGAAGAGGAAAAAGAGGCTTTGATAGAGGCTACCAAATTAGGCTTTCCGCCACAATCTTGGTTTGGGTATAAAACAATGGGTATTCATGGTTTTATCGCCTTGTATCAAGGAATGCGAATGGCAGATGCCAAGTACTTTGATGATTTTTGGAAAGTGAAAGGCTATTTGGGGGCGAATCCAACGGAATCTCTTTTGAAAGCTCGTTTACAAATCAATAGTAAAATAAAAGCAAACATAAGCACTGACGAAGCCGTAAAATTAGGATTAAAAGAAGCTGAAACCGCAGGACACAGAGGTTCGGCAGATTTGGCTTGGAAGAGTATGGGAGGTGTAGAAGGTCAAATGCCTGTGGCTTTTCAAATTGAAAATGTCTTGCCCGATGTCAATTTCATGGGTGGAGATTTGGTCATAAAATCGGGTGAAGCAGCAGGAAAAACGATTCAAATAGCTTCAATTTCGAGAGATATGCTTGTATTAGGGCCAGTTGATATGTCGGTTTTAATGAAAATCAAAGTGGGGGATGAGGTATTTATTGACAATTCCAACTTTTTAGCTGTCCAAACGTATCATCGTCACCAAGTACCGGGCAAAGAGTATAAAGTTTGGGATTATTGGCGAGATACAGAGGGCAAACCAATTTACCCACAAAGACCTATGCTATTAGGGCCTTTATTTACCAGAGGGG
This sequence comes from uncultured Emticicia sp., assembly GCA_964444025.1. Lineage (GTDB taxonomy): Bacteria > Bacteroidota > Bacteroidia > Cytophagales > Spirosomataceae > Emticicia. The sequence goes on along the minus strand of CAYUFZ010000057.1, from coordinate 11,599 downwards.
CGGCAGGTGTTTTACCAACAGGCAAATTTAAAGGCAAAATGATTTTGTTGTGTTCGCTGTGGGATAGAGAAGCCTTTGCATGGCAAGGAGATTTTTATCGAGAAAAAGTAAAAGCAAATTTGGGCGATAAAACAGATGAAAATTTTAGATTATGGTACACCGACCGAGCTTTACACGGCGATTTGTCTAAACAGGAAGATGCCACTCGCACGGTAAGTTATTTAGGTGTATTGCAACAAGCTTTACGTGATTTGAGTGCTTGGTGTGAGCAAGGAATCGAACCGGCTCCTTCGACACAATATAAAATCGAAAATGGGCAAGTAGTTCTTCCTTCGGGGGCAAATGAAAGAAAAGGAATTCAGCCCACTGTTAATTTAAGCATGAATGGAGCAAAGAAAAAAGAAATAAAAACGGGTAAAACAGTCGCTTTTGAGGCTTTCATAGAAGTGCCCAAAACCACAGGAAAAATCGTATCGGCAGCATGGGATTTTGATGGAAAGGGAATATTTCCCATTCAATCTGAAAATATAGTTTTCGACGAAAAAACAGGCAGGGTTACTCTGAAAATAAACCATAAATTTACAAACTCAGGCATCTTTTTCCCAACTTTGAGGGTAGCAGCTCAACGCGATGGAGATTCCAAAACGCCTTATACACGTATTCAGAATTTGGATAGAGTCCGAGTGATTGTCAAATGAATTTCTCAGGTATCCAAAATAGGATGATAAGTTTGGAATAAAAATCAGGAAAATGAGTCAAGGCTAAACATTTTAGCTTTTTAAATTAAAATTTATATATGAAATACTTACTTTATTTAGCAACATTGCTAGGTTTTCTTAGTACGAATGCCCAGTCAAATCAGAAAGAAGTTCAGCTAAAAAATCTCAAGTTTATTGGCAAAGTTGATGAACGTTTTCAGTCGTTTAATATAGAAATGTGTGAAGTGATAGGCGGTGATTTTTGGATTCCTTATTCTTTGATTGATTCGGTACGCAAAACAACCAATAAAACTGGTTTTGCTGCCTTAAAATGGAAAATCAATCCGATAAACCTTTATGACCCAAAATTAAGAAACTTAGCAGCGGGTTTGGGCCCTACGTATGTGCGTGTAAGCGGTACTTGGGCAAATGCTGTGTATTTTCAGAATGATGATAATCCTATTTTGGAAAAAGCACCAGAAGGCTTTAAAAATGTGCTTACTAGACCTCAATGGAAAGGTGTTGTTGATTTTTGCAAGGCGGTCAATGGCAAATTAGTAAGTTCTTTTCCCATCAGCGACGGCATGCGTGATGCAAGTGGTCTTTGGCAACCTACTCAAGTAAAATCGTTAATAGATTATACAAAAACTATCGGAGGAGATATTTATGCGGCTGAGTTTTTTAACGAACCCTCGCACGCTGCTCACGGCGATGCACCTAAAGGGTATGATGGCAAAACCTACGCTAAAGAGTTTTCGGTTTTTAAGGAATTTGCCAATGCGTATTATCCGAGTATGAAAATTATGGGGCCAGGCTCCATTGGAGAAGGAGGAATTTTGCCTTCGATAAGCATCAAAACAGATGATATTTTGAGTTCTTTGCCTAAACCAAAATTTGAGATTTTTTCTTATCATTTCTATGGAACTATTTCAAAAAGATGTGGTGGGGGACAAAAACCAGAAAATGCTTTGAATGAAGAGTGGCTCAGTAAAACTGAAAAAGGATTAGAATTTTATGAAAATGCAAGAAATAAATACATGCCTGATGCCCCAATTTGGCTCAACGAAACCGCCGAAGCTGCTTGTGGAGGAAACCCTTGGGCAGTAACCTATTTGGATAGTTTTCGATACATTGAGCAGCTAGGACGTTTGGCGAAAAGAGGCGTACAAGTAGTCATGCACAACACCCTCGCACGAAGCGAATATGGACTACTCGACCACGATACATACAATCCGAGACCAAACTATTGGGCGGCTTTATTATGGAATAAATTGATGGGAACTGAAGTGTATCAATCAGAAAATTTAGAATCGGGGATAGATGTTTTTGTACACAACTTTAAAGGAAAAAAGAATGGAAAAGCTTTGGTTATTCTGAACACGAATGTAAAACCTTCGTCGGTGATGATTCCTTCATCTGCAAAGCAATATACCTTGACTGCGGATGAATTATCGAGCAAAAAAGTTAAATTAAATGGGATGGAGCTACAATTGAAAAATGATGAATTACCTATGTTATTGGGCAAAAAAATCAAAAAAGGTAGCATCGAATTACCCGCTCACAGCATCATGTTTTTAACATTTGAAAAATGAAATTAGACAACAAAATTATCGTTATTACAGGGGCAGGAAGCGGCATTGGACGTGAATTAAGCCTTCAACTATTGAAGAAAAACGCTCTTGTTGCAGGTGTTGATATTCATGAAAATGCTCTGATTGAAACCCAAAAATTAGCTGGGGTGGGAGAGGAGCGATTCAAAGGTTTTGTGCTGGATATTTCAGATAAAACCAAAGCAGATGCCTTGCCAAACGAGGTTCTTAAACATTTTGGTAAGGTAGATGGGCTTATCAATAATGCAGGAATCATTCAGCCATTTAAACATGTCAATGAGTTGGATTTTGAACAAATTCAGCGGGTAATAAATATCAATTTTTATGGTACTCTTTTTCTAACTAAAGCTTTTTTACCATTTTTTTTACAACGTCCCGAGGCTCATATCGTCAATATTTCGAGCATGGGTGGCTTTATTCCCTTTCCCGGACAAACAATCTATGGGGCAGCCAAAGCGGCTGTCAAACTACTGACCGAAGGGCTTTATGCTGAATTGAAGGAAACGAATGTTAAAGTTACGGTAGTTCATCCGGGAGCGATTGCTACCAATATTACCGAAAATTCTGGACTTGGTAAACCTAAAATTGACCCCGAAAAGCCAAAAGCTCAAATGGCATTGCCTGCTTCAAAGGCAGCTGAAATCATTATTCGAGCCATCGAAAAAGATAAATACCGAGTGACGGTGGGGAAAGATGCAACTTTGTTGGATATTCTTTACAGAATTAGCCCAAGAATGGCAACTAATTTTATTGGAAAAATGATGAAGAAAACGCTGAAAGATATTTGAGTTTATATCTCTGAAATACTTTAATAAGTGTCTTGTAATTTGTTTAGAAAAAAGCAAACATATTTACCAAAAAAGGGGCTGTTGAGAGAAAAGACAGCCCCCTTTTTTTAATGGATGTATTTTTTCAATTCATTCGAAATGATTTGATAACCAGCATCTGAAGGATGCAGACCATCGTATGTGAGAGCAATGGAACTTTCTGGATATGGGTATTCGTCTGTTTCTGGATTAAAAGGAATATCGATAAATTGTGGATATGGAAATGCCCGATACTGATTGGTTGTGCTATCTTTCAACCACTTGAATTTGACAAGTATAT
>CAYUFZ010000057.1:3797-8174 GCA_964444025.1 uncultured Emticicia sp. | reverse complement strand
AATTTGGGGCGGCTGAATATAAAGAATTCATAGTTGAATTTGACAAGTTTATCCATGCTTAGGTCTTTATTGTGATATAAGTCTATGACCTTCATTTTTTCGATTTGTCCGATTTGTCGAATAGCATCTGCGAATTGTTCAAGATATTGGTTGTTTTTAGCTCTATATGAACCGTAAGCACGGTTTTTAAAATTGTTGATATAGACAAAATCAACTCTTTGCATCGGTGTCAATAATACTATTTTTGCATCAGGGTTCATTGACTTTAGCTTGTCCAGAATGATTCGATAAGCTCCAAAAAATGTACTTGTTCCGGTATTTTGCTGATAATTCTGTATGGAGCCGAGTGCTTTTCCTTGCCACCAGTCATTTGTTCCTAAAAAAACGGTATAAAAATCTGCTTTTTGAAGCTGCAATTTGTCAATTTCTTCGGCGATTCTAACGGCAGTCCAGCCGTTATGTCCTTGATTGATATAGGATATGTGCTTATTTTTCTCGCAAATAAGGCTCATGTATCCGTTCGTGATTCTATTGCCCGTTTCGTTCGGGTGGTCGTTCAAATAGGTAATAGAATCGCCCAAAGCGAGCCAGACTTTTGTCTTTTTTTTGAGAGAACTTAGACCGACCAAGAGAATGGCAAAGACGATGATGTATTTTTTCATGGTTTGAGGTAGGTTTGAATAGGAATTTATTTAAAACAAAATCTTGTAATAGCTTCAACCAATGAGGCAGAAATGCTTAAATTCGGGTTTTTATAGGATTGAATGTTTTCATTAAGGTCATTTCCAGAGATGATTTTTAAAACATGATTCATGTTTTCGATGATAATCATTTCTGCTGTTGGCATGGCTTGATGAAGAGATTCCACATCCGCCATGGAAATTTGAATATCTTTGCTTCCTTGTATCAATAAGATTGGAACTTTCAATGCTTGCAAGTCCAGACGAGGGTCGTGTTTGAACCATGAAATCAGGTATGGCTGAACGGATGGTCGGAAGAGGGAATATAGCAAAGGATTTATTTTTTGAACAGTTTTGCCTTGTTTTAGGCTGTCTAATACCGCATAACTATAGTCTTTTATTCCTTTGGCTTGTTTGGATAATTGAGTTTTTAATATTTCATCGGCAGGAAATCCAGCTCCTGCCAACGAAATATATTTATTGGCTTGATTGGCAATATTCATACCTATTAAGGCTCCTTCGCTGTGTCCAATGACTATTATTTTGGTGAATTTTTTCTCTTTTTTCAAGAATTCCAACCAATGTTTGGCATCGTTTATATAAGTATCCACTGTCAGTTTATCTTCTCGAAATTTATTGACAATACTTTCTCCAATTCCCCTTTTATCGAATCGTAAAGTTGCAATGCCTCTGCTGATTAAAGAATCTGATAGCATTTTCAAGGAGTTATTTTTCATCATTTGATTGTTGCCATCTCTGTCGGTCGGGCCAGAGCCAGCAATAATCAATGCTACGGGCATCTTTTTGAGATTTGTTGGAATACTCAATGTTCCTTTCAAATGTGCCGAATCGACTTGAATTTCGACGGAAATAGATTGAGAAATTCCATAGAATGGGAAAAGAATGTAAAAAAGGAGAATTTTGTAAGGCATTTTGTTTATTGAGATAGGATGGAATAAAATTTGTCCAAAAACCAACGACTAAAGCTTTAAATGATAGCTCAGCCCAATAATCGGGAATGATTTTTCTTGGGCTTGAAAATCAATATTGGTGAATAATGAGGCATCAATGCTGTTGTTTTTATTAATTTCCCAATTAACTCCTCCTTTGGGGCGAATTTGATCGAAATTATTCCCAATTTCATAGAAAATATCTGCTGAAAGATAGGGGCTAAATTTCGATTTGTTGGGATAGCTGATTTCTATTTTATTTCGCAAATAACTCGCATCAAAAACATATTCATTGTCATTATCTTTGAATTGATATTGGTACCGCAACCGATAATTGAACTTAATTAGCCCTAGTTTTTTCTTGTATGATACATCCGCATAATACCGATGCCGAATTTTAAAATCTTTAAATTCATTTTTTCGTTGATTGATGAATCGATAATAGGCAGCGACTTCTAAGTTTTTATTTATTTTATATCCTCCCCCTAATTCTGCAAGAAATGTTCGGGCATAAGAGATATTGTCGGCAATCCGAACTTGGGTATTGAAATTGATTTCAAATTTTTTATGTAATTTTTTATCTATTTGAATGCCGCTCCAAAGAGCCGTTCCTTCTTGTGCCATCAGATGAATGCTCAGCAACAAGGCGATGAATACTAAAAATATTTTTTTCATTTTTATTGATTAAAGTAAAAGATGGTTAATTGACAAGAATCTTTCAGAAAATCATAATGATTGATTTCTACTCGATGTATCGAAAGACCAGTTCTTTTTCGTAAATCTTCGAGAAGAATGGTCCTATTCTCGGGGGTAATCAACTCAATATTGTCATAAATGACTACCTTGGTTTGTTCTTTTTTTATCAATAAATTGCTTTCTAAAATACTGATAATCAGGAGTAGTAAGCAACTCATCAGACTTAGTTCTGCCCAGCTTCCATTGCTAATGGCAGTAATCAATCCAATGGCAATCGTGATAAACAAGTAGGTCATGTCTTTGGCAGAAATCCCTTCCGTACGATACCGAAGCATCGAAAAAACAGCAAATAGACCGAAGGCGGCACCCATACTCATCTCGACTTTGTTGAGCAAATAGGTAATTAAGAAAATGATGATATTGAACCCGAAAAATGTTAGAAATAGGTCTGTTCGTCGATAATTGCGGTAGTATATCAGTCGAATGAGAATCAATACGGAGGCAATGTCCACGAGGAGTCTTGTCAAAAAGCTAACCGAAATTTTATCAAACCATTGAAAGTCTTGTTGGCTGATGGTCGGATTGCTGATGTCTTGTAAGAATGTCATATTGCTTTATAATTTTATTTAGGTGCATCAATTTTGGCTTGAAACGGTTGTATTTTACAGTTAAATGAAGACTGATAATGCCCAAACAATATTTGCTGATTGAACCGCTACGAAGATGGTATTTTTTTAAAATATTATTTATTGGTGAATGGCTGATTTTATTTTGTTTTACTTCGAGAATGGCAATTTTGGGATATGTTTGTTGTCTATCGTTTTTTTGAAAGGATAAATCCAAGTCAATCGTGATTCTTTCTCCAGAGTCTTTGTTTGTTAGGGTAATTCGTTGGTAGCTTACCCAAATACTTTCTACCAAGTCTTTTGCTTTCAAGGGGGTTTGTTTTTCCAAAAAATCTATTGATTCTTGTGTAATCAGGCTTGCTGAATGGGTAGTTGATTGGTTGAGCCTGACTTTGGAGGTTCTTCCTTTTGGGTTTTTTTGTTTAATCTCGAAAAATGAACAATCCGATTGTACATAGGTTCGCCGCCTTATTTTGAAACGAGTTGCCTTTCCTTTTTGGTGTTGTTTGTATAATTGAAAATCAGTGGTGTCGAAATAAAGTGTTCGGTAGGCGTGTACTCTTTCTGTACCGATGTTAAGAATTTTGTAGCAAGCCAAAGCATCTTCCAAAATACAAGGAAGCAATGGCAAGGGGATAATATATTTGGTATCTATTCTATCCATTAATTTGATACTCTCGATTTCTTCCAAACTTATGCTGTCAAATTGCTTGATAATGTGATTAATATTTTCTCGAAAAACGTCAGTATTCATATTGGTTTTATTGGGGAATTGATTTTTGCTATTTCTATACATCGGCGTCAATAGAAAAATACATCGGTAAAGTTTTCATATTTAATCCAAAGAAACAACATTTATTCGCTTATTTCTTGTAAAAATATCATTAATTTAAGGTTTTTGCCTGATTGTTTGCTCAATAGGAAAGCATACTTGAAATAGGTAATGAGATTGTTTAGATTTGAATGGTTCTTAATTTATTTTTTTATAATTGATGAATCTTGACTTAAATTCAAAAAAGAATCTAATTTTGCATTCAGAATCATTCATTTCAATTATGTCAAATTCATTTCTTAGCAAAAAAATAGCTGCTCGAAAACAAATTGCCTTGGTGGCTCACGACAATAAAAAAGACGATTTGATAGATTGGGCTATTTATAACAAGGCTTCTTTGGCCAAACATCAATTGTTTGCTACTGGCACTACTGGAAGGTTACTGGAAGAGGCATTGGATATTTCGGTGGTAAAATTGCTGAGCGGTCCTTTGGGTGGCGACCAACAAATTGGGGCATTAATTGCTGAAGGAAAGATTGATATGCTTATTTTCTTTTGGGACCCGATGGAAGCACAGCCGCATGACCCAGACATCAAAGCTTTGTTGAGGTTGGGGGTGGTTTGGAATATTCCAATTGCAATGGATAGGGCAA
>CAYUFZ010000057.1:759-3787 GCA_964444025.1 uncultured Emticicia sp. | reverse complement strand
ATGAATACAGCTTATGATTCAATCATTCCAGATTATCAAAATTATTTGAAAAGACGTGATACATAGGAAATCAGATGTTTTTCGTGTTTTTTTTTCAAAATAATCGCCAATATTTATGTTTATAGAAAGTATCTATTCGAATTATAAAGTCAATATCGTCCTGACAGGAATATTCACTTTGATAGCTTTTGTTTATTTGTTCAAAAATAATGTACGAATCTATTGGTTTGGATTGCTTGGGGCATTGCTAATTATTCGTTTGCCGATTATTTTGTACAATAATGAACTAAATTTAGATGAAAGTCAGATGATTGCTGGTGCGAGGCTTCTCTGGCACGACCCTGTCTATTGGCGTTCGGTTGATGGACAAACAATCGGGCCATTGACCTTCTATTTTTTAGGCTTAAGCCGATTATTTGCTTCGGAAATTACCTATTCAAGTATTCGTTTCTTGAACCTTTTTCTGACAATTTTTGATATTTACTTCTTTTTCTTGTCTATTCGTATATTGTTTGGTGAGCAGGTGGCGAAGGTTTCTTCATTTTTTGTGTTTTTATTTTTGGCTTACAACAGCACTTTCGATTTGTTGCATTATTCGAGTGAACAATTACCTGTTTTTTGTCTCAATTTAGCTGCTTATCTGACTTTGAGGTATCATTTTGAAGATAAAAAGATAAAGAATTTATATCTTTCGGGCTTGATTTTAGGGGCATTGCCTTTCCTCAAAATTCAATCGGTCTTGTTGGCGGCTTTTATCGCCGTATTGGGGGTTTATTTTTTATACCAACAAATCAAATTTCAGTCAGAAAGCTTGAAAAAATGGGTCTTTTTGATAATTTCCTATTTGGCTGTGCCGATGGCTTTTGTGGTCTTTATTTTTAGCTTTGATGTTTTTGATGATTTTTGGAATTATTATATATTGGATAACTTTGTCTATGTTTCGAGCAATGGCAATGCTTATCATTGGAAAGAATCCAATCTGATTTTTTTTGCTTCTAAAGATTTTGTGGTGTACTGGGCAGGAATTGGCTTTTTTACGCTTATTCATTTGCGTCGAATGGCAGTTTTTGCTCAATCGAATCAATGGAAAACGGGCTTAGTTTTATTGGTGCTAGTGCTGGCGTATTTGACGGTTTTATTGCCTAAAAATAATTTTCCGCATTATCTGCATTTCATGATTTATCCTTTGTGTTTATGGATGGCATTGGTGTGGAGAGCGGTTGCTGATTTTCATTGGAAGCAGTTCTTGTTGGCATTTGGCATTTTTTCGCTTTGGCAAGCGACTCAATTTTTGGTCTTTCATCAAACAAATTTCTATGTTTCAATGATTTTGAACAAAGAAATGAAGCAGACTTCTACCGGACAATACATTCAGGCACATTCCAAAACAAACGATTATTTGGCTATTTGGGGTTGGGATTGTAAATTATATATCGAAACGAATACATTTCAGGCTGTTCCGGAAAGTCATTCCGAAAGATGTATGTTTCCGACTCCGCAACAAAAGGTTCATTTGGAGCGATATTTGAGGAAAAATGAACCTCGTTTTTTGGTGGATGTTTCTGCTAAAATTGATTTTTTTATTCCCATTCATCGATTCAAAGAGCTGAATGAGTATTTGAGCCAATATTATTTTATCGACAAAACCATTGATGGAAATGTCATTTATCGTCGAAAATAGTTCACAAAGCTGTCTGAATCCTGGGCGGCTTTTTTTATGTATTATTCCTCGGATAGGTTTATCAGTCTTTTTTCTTTGTTCAAAAGGGCTTAAATAGTTGTTTTTCAATCTTGTCAAGCTTTTTTTAATAAGTAGTTGCAGATAATTGCATTATCCCATTCGTAAATCTAAAGTTTGACCCCACTCGGGGGCGAATAAAACCATATTAATACACACCATTTAGGATTTGGTACTTTTATTCTCTTTATTTGTGTTTTTCTTATTTTTGGAATGAATTTTTATCTTTATTTTATAAAAAATAGAAAATAGCTAAAAATAAGTCAAATATTTCGCAAAATAGTTAAATAATATACAAAAAAAGAATAATAATTTGGGTTATTTGATTGATTGTAAAATTTTATTCTATCAAATCTTTTAAATGTAAAATATTTATTGGTATTTTTGAAATCTAAACTATTATTTGAATTTTAGGTATAATTAACACTTTTAACAAACTTATGATGAAATCTACTTTTACAAAAATGATGTTGGTCTTTGCACTGACATTTCTCGGGCTTAGTGTCTCCTATGCTCAAGTATTGAAGGGGACTGTTACAGATGCGTCAAACAAACCTATTCCTGGAGCAACCATTGCCGTTTCTGGTATGTCTTTGGGTGCGTCTTCGGATGCCAATGGTGCTTATGTCTTGAAGATTTCTAATGGCAATTATGAAATCAAGGTTTCTTCTATTGGCTATGAAACACTGACCAAATCAGTGTCTGTCAATGGTGAAACTACCGCTAATTTCCAATTATCTGATGGCTTAAGTCAATTAAATGAGGTAGTGGTTGTAGGTAGTCGTTCTTCGCAACGCTCTATTACGGATTCGCCTTTGGCTATTGATGTGTTGCCATTTACGGAGCTGAGAAGTACGGGACAGCCAACCTTCGACAAAGCATTGCAATACCGTGTGCCTTCATTTAATACGGTGCAAACGCCTGTCAATGATGCAACTTCGTTGTTAGACCCTTATGAAATCAGAAACATGGGCCCAAGTCGTACCTTGATTTTGATTAACGGGAAAAGAAAAAATATGTCTTCATTGGTCTATATCCAAACTTCTCCGGGTAGAGGGGAGTCTGGGGCTGATATTTCAGCAATTCCTCAAGATGCAATCAAGCGTGTAGAAATTTTGAGAGATGGAGCTTCGGCTCAATATGGTTCTGATGCCATTGCAGGGGTTATGAATATCATCTTGAAAGACAAATACGAATACGGAATGGCTACTCTTAGATCGGGCATTACGCACAAAGGTGATGGTCAGATGTTAGGTGTTTCGATTAATAATGGTGCGAATTTTGGCTCAA
>CAYUFZ010000057.1:0-731 GCA_964444025.1 uncultured Emticicia sp. | reverse complement strand
GTATATCAATTATACCATGGATATTTCTGAAACTCAATTGGCAAACCGTCCAGGAGTAGTAGATGCAAAAGCAGAGGCAGATCCAAATTTAGGATTTGGTGCTCCATTGGCTTCTGTACAAGCGTTTTTATCAAAATATCCTGATGCTGGCAACGTAAACGGCTCGCCAAAGACTACTGCTGCTAAATTTTTAGTGAATGGTGGAATCCCGTTAAGCGAAAATGCTGAATTTTACTTCAATGCCGCTTATGTCTATAAAAAAGTAAATTCGTATGCCAACTACCGTACCCCATATTGGAAATCGTTGGCAGATAATCCAACTTTGGCTTTATTAGGACCAAACGTAGGAGTTACAGAAGGATATGTGCCTACTTTTGAAGGAGATTTAGGAGATTATAATGGAACGCTCGGATTCAAAAGAGAAGTAAATGGTTGGAAAAATGACGTGAGTTTGACTTTTGGAGGAAACAAACAATTATATTCAGTAAATAATACTGTTAATTTTGATTTAGGCTTGAATTCACCGATTTCTTTCAAGCCGGGTGGATATAGTTTCAATCATATTGTCGGAAACATCGATTTATCTAAGCAAGTTTCTGAGAAAGTAAGTGTGGGTTTTGGTTCGGAGTTTAGAAATGAGTCATTTACCATGATTCCGGGCAACCCTGAGTCGTTTGCTGGTGGTGGTGCGAACTCATTCCCGGGTATTCCTTTGACTCAACCGTACAAAA
>CAYUFZ010000056.1:12479-14299 GCA_964444025.1 uncultured Emticicia sp. | reverse complement strand
CGATAAAGATTTTGGCTCAGAAAGCAAACGTAAGTAATAAATAGTATCAATACAGTCAAAAAGATAGGCCAATAGGGGAGGGAAAGACTAAAGTACATTCATAGAAAAACTTATATTCAGAGTTTTATTCTTGGAAGCGAAATTAATATTTGTGCTTTTCATCAACTACTTTTTACCACATAACCTCGTTTATAAAGCAGTAGGAAGTAGCATAAATATAGTAAAAATAAGCATGTAAAGGTTTGGATAATTTCCCTATCGGCAGCCTCAATTTCAAAATCAAAAATATTGAAATTGAGGCCATTCTTTCTTCACGAACCGATTTCGGTATTACAACTACTCCACGGCATAAGCCATCGCAAAATAATTTGAGCGACACTTGTATTACATAGGGATGTGTTTCTAATTGATTGACTGTAAAAACTATTTTATTGAACATCATCCAATCCATCACTCTATTTTGTTAAAAAATCGAAACGCCAATCGCCCTTACTTTCCCTGCTTCGTATTTTCCCAACAATATCTACTGAACCAAACTCCATATAATGACTTTACGAAATAACAATGTATTGCGTAGAAAAACATGCAAAAATCGCTGCTGGCTTAGAAGAGTTGACAAAATACAAAGCCAAGGTAACTAAAAACAACCAACCGCAGTTCGCCGAAAAGATTGCTAAGTTGTGGTGCTTCCAAAAATACTACAAAATTATCGAACTAACCTACAAAGCTCCATGGCTCATAATTGTATAGAACCCTGTTCTATTTAGAAAACACCAAAGACCCAACAGGTATGAGAAAGCCAATCTACCAGCCTGTACATAGCACTTTGGCCAATGGTTTGTATAAGGCTACTCGTAATCGTTTTTATAAATAGCCTTTTGGCAAAAGTTCAAGACACCGAAATAATTAAATATTTGATTTTCGTAAGTTTATATTTGAAAAACATTGTTTTTTGCTGATTTATTCATATATTTTTGTTAAATCTTTAATTGAATTAAATACAACAATATGGCAAAATATTCTTTAAAAATAAATGGGAAAACTCAACAAGTAGATGTTGACCCATCAACACCCATACTTTGGGTATTGCGTGACCACCTCAATATGCCAGGTACTAAATTTGGTTGCGGAATGGCCATGTGTGGAGCCTGTACGGTACATCTCGACGGAAATGCTGTACGTTCGTGCAGTTTACCAGTTTCGGCAGTAGGTAAAGGAGCTATTACAACCATAGAAGGACTTTCGGCCGATGCTTCTCACCCAGTACAGAAAGCATGGCTCGAACACGATGTTGCTCAATGTGGCTATTGCCAATCAGGACAAATCATGTCAGCCACGGCATTGTTGAAAAGCAATCCAAACCCAACCGACGAAGAAATTGATGCTTACATGAGCGGAAATATTTGCCGTTGTGGAACGTATCTCAGAATCAAGGAAGCAATAAAAGCGGCTGCTAAAAAATAGCCCCGCATCGACGGTCCGACCACTGCCCCCGATTGGGGAACTATTATGAGGGTTTTATTCAATTCTTTCCAAAATTAAATTTTGAGCTAAAATGAAAAATATAAATAATAAAATGCAATTAAAAAAAACTCCCCCATCGGGGGCTGGGGGGCTTGTAAGTCGTCGTTGTTTTCTTCGCTCTTCTGCTTTGGCAGGCGGTGGAATGATGCTTAGTTTCAGCTGGTTTTCGGAAGCAAAAGCCGCTGAGAAAGTTGCCGAATTGAACATTGCCGAACAATGGTCTGAGTTGGCCGCATATATCAAAATCACGCCCGACAACATTATCAAAATACTTGTTCCAAACCCAGAATTTGGAC
>CAYUFZ010000056.1:11613-12469 GCA_964444025.1 uncultured Emticicia sp. | reverse complement strand
GTAATGACTTCACTACCAATGATGGTAGCCGAAGAATTGGATTGTGATTGGAAAAATGTGGTCGTTGAAATGGGGACGCACGATAACGTGAAGTACGGCCCTCAATTTACAGGTGGAAGTAATTCGGTGCGAATGTACTGGAAACCACTCCGCAATGCAGGAGCAGCAGCCCGCCAAATGCTCATTGAGGCAGCTGCACAAACTTGGGGTGTTTCAGCTTCTGAAATTACCACAAAAGCAGGTATTTTATCGCATTCAAGTGGAAAAACGGCAAAATATGGCGAAATGGCTGCTAAAGCGGCAACATTGACCATTCCGAAAGAGATAAAACTAAAAGCTCCGAAAGATTTCTCGATTGTAAGAAATTCAAAGAAAAATACCGAAGGCGTGAAAGTAGTTGCGGGTAAACCGCTTTTCGGAATAGACTATAAAGTGGATGGAATGTTAATCGCTATGATTCAACACCCACCGGCATTTGGTATGAAACTCAAATCTTTTGATGCTGCTGCTGCAAAAAAAATGCCGGGTATCAAGGATATTTTTAGCTTCAAGCTTTACGATGATGGATTTGAACAAGCAGGCTTCGATACTCGTACATTTAATGAAATGATTGCGGTGGTTGGAAATTCTACTTGGGAAGTGATGAATGCCCGCAAGAAAATCATTGCTCAGTGGGAACCCGCTGGGGAAGTGAAAGATACCTTGATGGGTAGGGGTGGCAAACGAGAAGTGATTGTTCCAGGAAGATTGGAGACAACTGCCAATCAGTTTGAGATGATGGTAGAATATGCAAAAAAGCCCGCCCAACAACTCAGAAAAGATGGTGACCCAGAGGCAGCTTTCAAAAATGCTGCTC
>CAYUFZ010000056.1:11306-11603 GCA_964444025.1 uncultured Emticicia sp. | reverse complement strand
ATAATCGAACGTACGTACAATGCTCCGTTTTTGGCACATAATACCATGGAGCCGATGAATTTCTTTGCTCATGTGCAGGACGATAAAGCCTTGGTTGCTGGTCCATTGCAAGCTCCAGGTTGGGTAGAGCCGACGCTCGCCAAATTGTTGAATTTGCCTCCTGATAAAATCGAAATTCAGATGACTCGTATGGGTGGTGGTTTTGGGCGTAGAGCGTATGGTTCGTATGTGTATGAAGCCGCTCGCATTTCTCAAAAACTCAAAGCACCTATCAAGTTGATTTATACCCGTGAGGAT
>CAYUFZ010000056.1:7239-11296 GCA_964444025.1 uncultured Emticicia sp. | reverse complement strand
TACCGTGCAGCACTCGATGCCAACAAAAATCTAATCGGTTTTCATGTAAAAGGTGGAGGCATCCCCGAAAATCCTGTCCATGCCAATCGTTTCCCTGCGGGTGCGGTTGATAATTATTTGGCTGAAGGCTGGGAGATACCATCAAATATTACGATTGGTGCATTTAGGGCTCCTCGTTCCAACTTCAATGCGGCAGCTGAGCAATCGTTTCTCGATGAGGTAGCAGAAGCAATGGGTAAAGACCCCATCGATTTTCGCTTGGATTTATTGAAACGTGCCAAGGAAAATCCAGTTGGCAAAAATAATGATTATGATGCTGGCAGATATATGGGTGTTTTAGAATTGTTAAAAGAAAAGTCTGGCTGGGGAAAACCTGAAAATGCTGGCAAAAAACGTGGAGTAGCTGCTTATTTCTGTCATGCTTCTTATGCTGGTCACGTGGTGGATATGGTAATGCGAGATGGACAACCTTATGTTGAACAAGTAACAAGTGCCGTTGATTGTGGCGTGGTGGTAAATCCAGATGCTGCTCGAAACATGGTGCAAGGTGCAGTTGTTGACGGAATCGGTCAGTCGTTTTATGGGGCATTGACACACAAAGAAGGGGCTGCCGAACAAAGCAATTTTCACAATTATCGCATGATTCGTCATGGCGAAGCTCCTAAGAAGATTGACGTGTATTTCGTGGAAAATGACATTGACCCGACTGGTCTTGGAGAGCCTCCGTTTCCTCCGGTTTTTGGTGCGGTAGCTAATGCTTTGTTTAAAACAACTGGAAAGCGTTATTATAATCAACCATTTACTTCCGAACAGCCGAATAGTTGATACTCATTTGTTTTCAATTGATACAATAGGCGTTTTCAAGATGAAAAAAAGACATTGTAGAGCATATTTTGAAAATTATGTCCTACAATGTCTTTTTTATAAGATGATTAATGAGTGCCGAGTGTCCATTTTGCCAAATCTTTGGCTGCACTGAAGTTTTGGTAGATATTTGGAATTCGTCTTCCGTCTGTATATTCATTGTAAAGCCAAGGGTCTCCAACCACGAAGACTCTTCCTTTTCCAACCGTTGAAACGGCAATAATACAATCGCCATTTTCCGACAAAATACATTGCTCGGGTTTTTCTACTTTCAAAGTGACCAATTCTTTGATATAGACCGTTTGGGTATTCTTGAATACTTTATTTCCTGCCGGAATATCTAATCTTCCTTGTTCCCATTGGGTTCCTTGAACCATATTTCGGCTTTTATTGGTAAAACTAATCCCGAAAGCGTTGGCTAATTGGTTGAAATGTGGAATCTCGCAATTGGAGGTATCATTTGCCATCATCACTAAAGTTCCTCCAGCATTTACCCAGTTTTTAATGGATTGAATAGCTGCCTCTTGAACAAAGTTTGGTTGGGGGCTTTCTTTTTTAGTATCGGGGTCAACGATGATATATACATCCACATCTTTTAGGTTTTGGGCATTAGGGGCAGATGCAATTGTTTTTTTCTTTGCTCCGAGTTCTTCAAATATTTGTCCCCAAACCCAAAATCCAGAGTGCATTCGGTCTTCCCAAGTATAGTGAAAAACTTCTTCTTTTCCGTTGATATCCTTTCTAAATTCACGATTAAAATAATTATCTACGGCGACAGTTTTACCTTTACCAAGTGAATTTTCTTTTGAAATTTCTATCTCGACGCTGGCGAAAATAAAAGGGGCTATTCCTTTTAAATCATTTTTTCTGATAGGTTCGCTTAGGTAATATTCGTAGCTCCCATCACGGTAAGGGTTACCTCCCAAGCCTCCGACACTGACTGTTTTGTTGAGACTAATGCTTCCGTCGGACTCTTTCTCTATAAATTCTTTCAATATGCCTGCGTATCCTTTTTGGGCAATTGTAAGGAAATTTGTACTTAAATAACCCTTTCTAACACCTTTAGCTAGGGTATAGACAAACATACAGCTCGCCGATGCTTCGAAATAATTTCCTTTTCTATTTCCTTGTGAAGTCATTTGATACCAAACCCCCGATTGTTTGTCTTGATATTTTGCTAATACGGGAGCTAGACGTTGTAAATATTGAACCAAATTTTGTCGTTTAGGATGATTTTCGGGAAAATAATCCAATACATCTACCAAAGCCATGGCGTACCAACCAATGGCTCTGCTCCAAAAGTGAGGCGAAACACCCGTTTTTGGGTCTGCCCATTTTTGCTCTTTACTTTCGTCGTAACCGTGATAAATTAAGCCTGTTTTAGAATCGACTGCGTGTTTTTCGATGAGTTCAAACTGATGGGCAATATGGTCAAAATGTTCTGGTTTATTAAATAAAATACTATATTCTGCGGCGAAAGGTTCGCACATGAATAACCCATCTAGCCACATCTGAAACGGGTATCTTTTTTTGTTCCAATACCCTTATTCATTCGTAAGAGGTTGGTTGGCTATTTGTTTCCGAAGTAAATGAGCCGCTTTGATGTATTTTTCTTTGTCGGGTTGTGTCTGTTGGGCAAGCATCAGCAATGCTCTGCCTGTTGGGATATTATCCAAATTAAAATCATCGTACTTATAAGTACGAATACTTCCGTCTGCTTGAACATACCTATCTAAATCTTTGCGGATATATTCAAAATACTTTCCTTCTCCTGTACGATACCAGACTTTTTCCAATGCTTTTAGCATTAATCCTTGTTCATAATCCCATGCAGCGGGTTTTCCTTCTTTCACCGCAATGGAGTCTGGGTGTTTTTTTAGGAAAGATTCTGCCATCCATACGGAATATGGCTGTTGGGCGAATGTTAATTGAGCCAGCAATATGAATCCTCCGGCAAATAGTAGATTGAATCTCTTCATTTTATTGTTATTTACTGATTAGCATTAAGGCACTATCATTGAGTCCAAATTTGAATTTTTTGACTAAATTTATCATTTCGGCACCTGCAAAAATTAAAGGCCCATAGCCATGAGCCGCATAAACATTTACTGGTCGGTAATAATAGAATGCGGGCTCAAAACTCATACCCGTGCCGACACAAACTCCTTCTACTTGCCCTCTTGTATTTACCTTGCTTGCCACAGCATTCCATGCCAAGATACACATCGGGCCGTAAGTAGCAGCGTCTAGCTAGCCTTCGTTGATGCCTTTGGCAATGCAGTAAGTATAGATAGCAGTAGCGGAGGTTTCGAGATAAGAATCATTTTTATCTAATAATTGGTGCCAGAAGCCTTTGCCGGTTTGCAGGGCTGCTAATCCTTTTACATGAGCTTTGTATAATTTTAATAACTCAGCTCTGCCAGCATAGTTTTGAGGCAAAACTTCTAATACCTCTGTCATGGTAAGCAAAGCCCATCCATTGGCTCTTCCCCAATGAAATTCGGGATGAGACTCCATGCTTTCTACCCAACCATGCATGAAAATACCCAACTGAGGATTAAACATTCTATCAGAAAATTGTTTGATTTGCTTCAAACATTCGTCGAAATATTTAGTGTCGCCGCTAAGTTTCCCCATTTGAGCCAAAGCCGGAACACCCATAAACATATCATCCAACCACAGGGTATTAGGCAATGGTCGATTTCTAGCTAAAGTTCCGTCTTTTAATCTATATTCCTTATTTTTGATATAATTGATGTAATTTTCTATCAACGGACGAACATTTTCCCCGACTTGTTTATTCCGAATCGCCTTAATCATCGCTGTACATACTGCCCCGCAGTCATCTAAGGCATGGGGTGCAATGACTTGACGAAGGGGCATCGTTGAGCTGATAGGGAATTTTTGTTTGATAATAGGGCTTACTTCTGCCAAAAAGTTGATTCTTTTGGTGGAATATTCCGTAAACTTCGGGTTTCCTGTCGCTTTTCCTGCTGCAAGCATGGAGGCATAAGTTACCCCCCATTCGTAGCTTGTTAAACTGAAATCTCCTCTATAAACAATACAATTGGTGTCTATTTTTGCATAATCTTTGATTTCTTCTTTGGTCAATTTATTGATTACTTTGGTAGGAGTTACTTCCTCTAAGTAGGCATGTACTTTATCCAAAATAAGACTAATTTCTTCTACTTTT
>CAYUFZ010000056.1:3726-7229 GCA_964444025.1 uncultured Emticicia sp. | reverse complement strand
TGTATGCTGTTTCGTAGTCTGGCTTGGCAGTATGCAATGCCTCCGAATGTAGCGTGGATGCGGGAGCTTGTACCTGAGCAATGCTCTGAAGACTCAGAAAACCTAAGCTAAGGGCAGCAAGGATAGTATTTTTATTTTTTTTCATAAGGTTTTAGCAACAAATGATTGTTTAGGCAAGGTAAAATACTTCTTTTAAGTCTATCGAAACAGGCGAATTATCAGGATTGGTTTCCATAATATCTGCCATGTATTCCCACCATCGTTTGATAACGGGATGCTGTGGAATAAGATTGAAAGCAGCCATGTCCTCTACTTTAAGACTAGCAAATAGGAAATTTGTCTCTTCATCCAGAAAAATGGAATAATCGCTGACGGTAGAGTTTTTCAATAATTCAGCCACTTCGGGCCATAATTCATCGTGGCGACGTTTATATTCCTCGGATTGACCGGGATATATTTTCATTTTTATTGCAATTCGGTGCATATTATTCATCGGTTTTATTCCTTAAAGGAAGCAGTTATCGAATAGAAAACTTGAGATAATTTTAATTTTCTTAGAAAATGTATGAATTTATCAATACAGCATAAAGCTAATGCAATTTTTGATAGAAATCAATCCTTCGAGTAAGCTAAATTTACGCAAACGTTGTCGGGAACGTTCCCAATTAGGCAAAAAAAATAGGCTTTTCAACGAAAAGCCTATTCCTCCAATACAAAAAATAAAATCAATTAGCAGATACTACTTCGATATCAAATACCAAAGGCGAATTTCCTGGAATTGGACCAACTCCAGCAGAGCCGTAGCCTAATGAAGAAGGGAAGATAATCGTTCCTTTTTCTCCCACTTTAAGTTTGGCAATGCCTTCATCGAAACCTGGTACCACTTGCCCTTTTCCTAGGTTAAAGCTGAATGAGCCTGCATCAAATTGTTTGTCGGATAAAAATTTTCCAGTATAATTAACCTTAACCGATTGTCCGCTTTTTAGACTTGCTCCTGACGGATTATCTTTAGACAGAATGAAACGAAGTCCGCTTGCTGTTTTTTCAGTAATAACTAATTTTTTGGATGCAATGTAAGATTCAATTTGCTCTTCTTCGCTTCCCATAACTACTGCGTCTTTATGACATGATGACATAACAAAAAGGCTTATAAAAATGATAAATAATTTAGTTAATCGATACATAATTGTTTGATGTTTTTGCCAAAGTTACGCAAATAAATCAATTGATGCTCGGTTCAAAAGAAAAAACCTATGCTAATGAATTTCTTCACAAGTCCAATTGAGGGATATTTTCTGTTCAAACTCATTCTGAATTGAGTAAAAATGAAATCCTCATTTTTGTTTTTTCCACCAAGGATAGATAAGCTGAGAATAGAATGTTTTAGGATACTTAGCAAGATTTTCAAATCCTAGTCGAATGCCAGCATCTTCTTTCGGAACATAACTTTGACCAAAAATATAATCCCAAATACTTAAAGTTATTCCAAAATTTACACCTTTTTCTTTCCCTTTTGGCAATTCTTCTGCGTGATGCCAAAGGTGCATTTGGGGGCTGTTTAGGATGTATTTCAATGGGCCTAAAGGTAAGTAAATATTGGCATGATTGAGATGACCGATTGCCAAAGTGAAAATGTGTACGACAAAAAAATCTTGGATACCAAAGCCAATCATTGCCAAAGGAATGTATTCTAAGGTTCGGTAAATGATATTTTCCATCCAGTGGTAGCGGAGATGCCCTGCAAAGCCCATTTCTTCGATGCTATGGTGCAATTTGTGTACTTCCCACATCCACGGAATAGTATGTAACAAACGATGAACATTCCATTGAACAAAATCACGTACTAAGAATAAAATGAATAATTGTACCCAAGTTGGCAGACTCCCCACGTTGATTGCTACCAAATTCTGAATGCCGAATACCCCCAAAAAATCGTTAAAAAGTTGAACCCCTACATTGGAGATGGCATTATAGGCGACCAAAGAAAATAAAAAAAAATTGAAAAACATGTAAAAAACATCTATCCAGAAAT
The DNA here is from genome assembly GCA_964444025.1 of uncultured Emticicia sp. Classification (GTDB taxonomy): domain Bacteria; phylum Bacteroidota; class Bacteroidia; order Cytophagales; family Spirosomataceae; genus Emticicia. Next base: position 5,197 of record CAYUFZ010000056.1, on the reverse strand, counting down.
CATGACGGATAGCACCTTGGTTTTTCCGCCAAGGAAACAATATTTCCAAGGACCAAACGGCTAATGAAAGTCCCAATAACCAATAAAAATAGTTGTGCCAAGAGGGGTTGAGTATTTCGTTGAGCAGATAATTGAAGTATCCGCTATAACTACCCCAAATAATTTCAATGTATTTTTCCATAAGTTAACGTTTTATGGCAGTTGTTGGATTCCCTGCGGCTCTCCAAGCGTTGATGCCTCCTGCCAAATTATATACTTTTTTAAAGCCCTTTGATGCCAACATTTGGCAAGCATTTCCGCTTCTGCCTCCTACGGCACAATAGACAAATAAAGGTTTATTTTTGTCTAATTTTTCGATTTGTTGTTCAAATGTATTTCCATAAAAATCAATTTGTATGGCTTGGGGAAGTACTCCTGCGGCAACCTCAGAGTCTGTCCGAACGTCTAAAACAACTTTGTTGGGTGTTTGCTCCATCAATTTCTTAAATTCAGCAACATTGATTGTCGTTGCTTTTTGGGCGAAAACTTGAACAAACGAGAATGCCAAAAGGGCAAAAGAAAACAAGAGTTTTTTCATTATTGATGAGAGATTAAATGATGAAAATTAGGTGTAAATTTACAAAATTCGATGGATAATAAAGGGATATTTTACAAAAAACAACAGCATCATTGCGACACTGTTGTTGGGTTTGTTGATAGAAGGATTGATTTTATAAAGATTTTTTTGCCAAATAAAAATCCATCATTTCTAAATCACTATTATTTCTTATTTATAAATCTGCCAATGTTTTAGAAGGGGTGCTGGGTGTGAGAAAAATATAACCCAATTATCTTTGTTGTACTCTGAAAATTTTAAATTTCCAATAGTCGTTATTGCCTCAAAATCAGGAGCTAAATCGCCAATTCTTGGCATGGAATACATTGACTCTGACATATTTTATATGTTTATATATGGATGATTGAACAAAGCTACTACCTAATCATGCCATAGTTGGTAACATTGGTTACATAGAGAATTAATTTTTATTTCTGGATTTGTAAATAATATTTCTTGTCAAAATGACATTTATCGAAAAAATCTTTATTTTTATAAAAATATTCATCATTCAGCTCTTAATCCTATTGTTGCCCATGTTCAAATTATTAAGATTTTTATTAATTATTCCCTTGTTGGCATTGCAAGGACTATCGTTTGCCCAAAAAAATGCCAAACCTTTGATAGTTTTTGTGGCAGGCGACCACGAATACAGCGGCGAGTTTACACTTCCACTGATTGCAGAAGAATTGGAGAAAAATTATGGATTTCGAACCAAAGTATTAAAATCGTCCCCTAATCAAAATTCAGAAAAAAATATTCCGGGTTTAGAAGTCTTGGCAGAGGCTGATTTGGCAGTTTTTTTTCTAAGATGGAGACAATTGCCGGTGGAGCAGCTCGCTCATATCGAGCAGTACCTGAAATCTGGAAAGCCAG
>CAYUFZ010000056.1:0-3716 GCA_964444025.1 uncultured Emticicia sp. | reverse complement strand
TGGGATTCCGCACCACAACCCATGCTTTCAATTATCCGAAAGGGGATATTTCTGAAAAATGGAATGCTTTTGGTGAATTTGCTTTAAATTCTCCTCCAGGCTGGGGCGGAAAAGCGGCTCATACGCATTACGGACATGAAAGCAGCACAGATGTTTCGATTATTGAAAAAGCAAAACAACATCCTATTTTGATTGGCGTAACACCCAATTTTCATGTGCGTTCGTGGTTATATCGGGTTTTACCAGATTATCCAACTCAAGGCTCAGAATGGTTGTTGATGGGAAAATCCGTGAACCCTGATAAAGCAGCAATAGAAAACCCTGTCGCTTGGACTGGCAAAAACTCTTTTGGTGCTAAAATTTTTATGACGACGATGGGGCATCCTGAAGATTTTGGAGTGGAAGGTTTTCAACGACTAATTATCAATGCTATTCATTGGGAATTAGGGAAAAAGGTTCCTAAAAATTGGAAAGGAAAAATAGATATTCATGTACCCTATCGTGGAATGGTCAATTAAGACTGGTGTGCGATACCATTTGAGTAAATATTATCCAAACACGGAATACATCCTGCAACATTCTCTAATTTTATTATGAAAAAAACAAAACTATGAAAATATTCAATCAATTATTAATCCTGACATTGTTTGTGTTGATTGTTGGGACGAGTTCCTTTCAAACGAATCCGCAGCCAATAGTGCTGAAAAAAAACGCACACATTGCTCTAATAGGCGGGAATTTAGGTTCTAGTCGGAATACCCCATGGGCATTTCCTGGAGCAGAGAAATTTCAGACTGAATATGCAAAAAAATCAGACAGTGAAGGGCATTTTGAGTATCCTGATGAATGGCTGTCTCGTTTAGAAACAGACATTATTATTGGTATGTTTGGGTACAGCGAATCATTTCAGGGGGTCAAAGGATTATCGAATTTTAAAGCTGAACTGGATGCTTTTGTCAAACATACATTGGCACAAAAATATAATAAGAAAGATGCCCCAAAATTAGTATTGGTATCGCCGATAGCTTTTGAAGATTTGTCGTCTGTCTATGATTTGCCGAATGGACAAAAGGAAAATGCAAATTTATTTCTCTATACCAAAGCAATGAAGGAGATAGCAGAGAAAAACAAAGTGTTATTTGTCGATGCCTATACCCCTTCTAAACAATGGTTTGATGCTGAAAAATCTTTTTTGACAATAGATGGTTCACAATTGAATGAAGAGGGATATAAAAAATTTGCATTATTATTGAACGATGCTATCTTTGGTAAAAATCAACCTAAAGCCGAGAAAAATAGAGCTTTGATACAAGAAGCAGTATCAGAGAAGAATTGGATGTGGCACAACGATTATAAAATTCCGAATGGAGTACACGCTTATGGACGAAGATACAAACCTTTTGGTCCTGATAATTATCCAGCAGAAATACAGAAAATTCGTGAAATGACAGCCATTCGAGACCAAGCAATTTGGCTCGCTGCTTCTAAAGGACAAAAAATGGATGTAGCGTCTGCCGATAAAAATACAACCGCTTTGCCTCCAGTGAAAACCAATTTTAATCCTGACCAAAATGGAAGTTTGACCTATTTGTATGGCGATGATGCCTTAGCAAAACTGAAAGTTCCAGCAGGATACAAAATTGAGCTGTTTGCTTCAGAAAAAGAGTTCAATGATTTGGCAAATCCGGTGCAGATGTCATTTGATAATAAAGGCAGACTTTGGGTAGCGACGATGCCGAGCTATCCGCATTATAAACCAGGAGACACCAAACCCAACGATAAGCTGATAATTTTAGAAGACACCGATAAAGATGGGAAAGCCGATAAACAGACGGTTTTTGTAGAAGGATTGCATTTGCCATTAGGTTTTGAGTTTGCTCCTGAAGGGGTGTATGTTTCTCAGGGAACCAATCTTAAATTATACACCGATACCAACGGAGATGACAAAGCCGACAAAGTAGAGGTTATTTTGAGCGGATTTGATGACCACGACACACATCACAATAGTAGTGCCTTTTGTGCCGATCCATCTGGGGCATTTTATACTGGAGAAGGGGTGTTTTTACACACAAATGTTGAAACTTCGTATGGGACTGTTCGAGCAACCAACGGAGGATTTTACAGATACAGCCCTCAGTTGAAAAAATTATATAGAATAGCTCAGCTGTCGATTCCTAATCCGTGGGGGATTGCCTTTGACGATTGGGGACAACCGTTTTTTGCCGAGACATCAAGTCCAGACGTAAGATGGATGACTCCCGGAACGGTATTGCCAAGATACGGCGAATATACTCATAAAAGTTTTCAATTGATAGAAAAAGACCAGATGGTACGACCGACTTCGGGTTTGGAGTTTTTATGGAGTCGTCATTTCCCGGATGAAGTACAAGGGGATTTGCTCATCAATAATACGATTGGTTTTTTGGGTACAAAACAACATAAAATCTGGGACGATGGGACGGGTTACAAAACGAAGCATCGCCAAGACCTATTGGTTAGCGAAGATAGAAATTTCCGTCCAGTGGATATGGAAATTGCTCCTGATGGCTCTTTATATGTCATAGATTGGCATAATATTTTGATAGGACACATGCAACACAATGCAAGAGACCCTCTCCGTGACCATGTGCATGGAAGAGTTTATAGAATTACGTATCCTTCTCGTCCTTTGCTTACTCCGGCAAAAATAGATGGAGCAAGCATTGAAACATTATTGGATAATCTAAAACTCCCAGAATATCGCACTCGTTATCGTACGAGAAGAGAGTTGAGAGGAAGAAATGCAAGCGAAGTTCTAGCAAAAATGCAAGTTTGGATGGCAAAATTAGATAAAAAAGATGCCCGTTATGAACACCATTTATTAGAGGCTCTTTGGGTGAGCTGGGGTTTGGATAGGGTCGATAAAAATTTATTAAAGAAACTATTAAAAGCGAAGGACTATCATGTGAGAGCAGCCACAGTAGAAGTGCTAAGATTTACGGGGCATCAAATCCCAGAACAAGCTGATTTATTGTTGGAAGCAGCAAAAGATGACAATAGTAGAGTAAGATTAGGAGCTATTGTGGCAGCATCATGGTTGAGCAAAGCAAAAGGATTGGCAGTTTTAGAAGAGGCAAAGAAAAAGCCTTTAGACGAGTGGATGGTTCATGCACACGAAACGGCAGTAGCTCATTTGAAAGGCGAGCCTGTAAAAGCTAAAAAAGAGGCTGAAGTGGTTTCAAGTTTGAAAGGAAATGATTTGGAAGCCTATAAATTAGGGAAAACAATTTATTCTAAAGAGGGATACTGCGGAACTTGTCATCAAGCAGATGGGAAGGGATTGGCTGCTTCAGGATTTCCTCCTTTATCTGGCACTAATTGGGTAATAGGAAATGAGGATAGATTGATAAAAATTGTGCTGAAAGGGGTGATGGGACAAATTGACGTAAATGGTAAAAAATATCCAGGACAAGTGCCAATGACTCCTTTTGAGGGATTGTTGAAAGATAATGAAATAGCAGCCGTTCTTACCTATATTCGAAATTCTTTTGGCAATCAAGCCGCTCCAGTTTCGGCGGAGAAAGTCAAGCAGATTCGGGCTCAGGTAAATGCTAAAAAAGACTTTTACCAACCTGCTCAATTGCTAAAAGAGCACCCGATGGAGAAGTAATATTTCTTAGTTAATACAAATCAAAACCCCGAAACTTGTCATTTAAAGGCAGTTTCGGGGTTTTGTA
>CAYUFZ010000055.1:0-14375 GCA_964444025.1 uncultured Emticicia sp. | reverse complement strand
TTTCGGATTTGATGTCGTCGGAAGCAGAGCAAAAACTTTCGTACATCAATTATCAAAAAAGCGTGGTTAATGCATTCATGGAAGTCTATAATCATCTAAATATGATTGAAAATACAAATAAAATGTATGAACTTAAGAATACAGAAGTGGAGGTTTTAAAACAATCTATCAATACTTCCTCAGAATTGTTTAAATCTGGAAGAGCCACTTATTTGGAGGTTATTACGGCACAAAAAAATGCACTTCAATCTCAAATCGAATTAATAAATATTAAAAAACAACAATATGCCGCCGTGATTGGATTGTATAAATCGCTGGGTGGCGGATGGAAATAACAAAAATACCCCCAAATGTTTCATTTGGGGGTATTTTTAAAACTTTTTATTAAATCATCAGTTTTTCGATATTTACACCTACAATCCGCATTGGCTCAAATTCTACTTCTACTATAAACTCCGTTTGGTCTTGATTGAAAAGTTCATTGTTCCAAGCATTAAAATAGAGTTGAACTTTCGTTTGCATATTCGAAACATCATTATTGAGCTGTTCTATTAAATAATCAGCAAAACGATTTACTTCCTGACGCATCTCCAACAAAATATCCAAAGGTGGCATCTCAAGCTCTCGGTCTTCCCAATCTTCCAACTTAAATTTATCTTTTTGTTTAAATACTTCTAGCTGCTCGATTTTCTCCTCTTTTTCCATTTTGATTTGATAATTATTTTATTTTTCGGCTAATCATTAAAAAAACAATAAAAATACATCAATATACACAATTTTGGACAAGCATATACACAATTCTGGACAACAACTCACCATTTTTACATACATCGAATATAGAAAGCTTTTACTTTTGGAACAGTAAATTTTCAAATTAAACCTAAAATTACACATGAAAACTCTCCTCTCCAATCTCATCAAAACCACGTGTTTTTGTCTATTTTTCGTAGCATCATTTGCACAAGATATTCCGACGTATGTCGCTATGTCTGAAATCAAATACAAAGATAGCGAATTATACAAGAAACATTATCCAGCAATCAGAAAAGTAAATAATGAAGTATTTCCTGCCAAAAACAGAGAAGCATTTGTTGCCGAATCAGGCAAAGTAATCTCACTTACTTGGATAGATGGCGATAACGAACTCGGCAGATACGTGGCACTTCGACAAGAAAGCATTGCTAAGATTCGCAAAGCTATCCCTCAAGCTATAAGCGAGTTAGAGGACGCAACCTTAGTTCCTAATAAAAGAAGTACATGGCTTATCAAAAGAAACATGAGCCATACCGAACCGGGTTTTAAAACTTCCGATTATTCATTCAGACGTGTCAACTACTATTCCGTTCCTGTTAATAAAATAAACGATTTTGAAGCCGCTATCGAAAAACTAACCAAACTTGAAACCGACAACGGCATTGTTTATAACAAAGTCTATTTCAAATGTGTAGAAGGATATCCAGGCAATACTTATGCCCTATTCTTGCCAGAAAAAAGCCGTGCCGAAGCATATAAAGTAATGGAAAGCAGAACAGCAGCAAGAAAAGCACTCAGACAAAAACAACCAGAATTATACCAATTAGTGGAAAGCTTCCGAACTATCTTAGATTTCGACCATTTGGAAAGAATTCCTTATTAATTTTTTATTACGAATGGGGCAATCATTGCCCCATTACGAGTCAATTTCAATCTGTATAACCATGAAAAAATCATTGCTAATCCCTCTATTGGTATTGGGTATTTCAGCCGTTTTTGCCCAAAAACCGACCTATGGACACAACAAAGCTGCTGGTAAATTTCTTAAAATAAGGGATTTTACGATGTATGTAGAAACTTATGGACAAGGAAAACCTCTGCTGCTCATACATGGAAACGGCTCCGATATTAGTGCCATGCACAACCAAATAGAATACTTTAAAAAAAGCAGAAGAGTCATTGTGGCAGACTCCAGAGGACACGGGCAGTCCACTGCAGACCCCAACACGGTATTTAGTTATGACTTATTAGCGGGTGATTGGGCAGCTCTCATGGATACCCTAAAACTAAATAAAGTGGACATATTCGGATGGAGCGACGGAGGAATAATTGGCATTCTTTTGGCAAAAGATTATCCAAAAAGACTTGATAAAGTATATAGTTTTGGCACAAATCTCAAACATGGGAAAGAAGCTTTTGAAGAATATTTAGACAGAAATTGGACAAAATTCTATGAAAGTATGCCTAGTAACACCGATGCAGAAAAAATTCAGAAAGCTATTGCTGCAATGATACTAAGCTATCCAAATGTCAATTTAGAAGAGCTAAAAAAGGTTCAAGTACCTATTATGGTAGCCACTGCCGACCAAGATATGATTAAATTAGAACATAGCGTACAAATCTACAAAAGTTTACCGAACGCTCATTTCCAAGTATTTTCAAATGCGAATCACTTCATTCCTTGGGAAGATGCTCCGAGAATAAACGCATCGATTGATAATTTTATTAATAAGCCATTCGTAAAGATTGCTCCTGCACCAAAGGAGTATTTGTTTTTATTTGAAAAGTAATCAAAAAACAGAGGCTGTCTGAATAAGACAGCCTCTGTTCATTTTACTCCCCAGGATGATAGACCTTCTCGGCATTTTTCATCACATCGTCTTTGTAAAACAATACCTCTTTAAATTGACCCTTGGTGTACATTTCCAATTGGTCTTTGAAATGTTTGGAGTTTATATTACCACTCTGCCCTCCCGCCAACAGCGACTTGGCTTTTATTTTATCTCCAAATTCGACGGCACATATAAAGCTATTGCCACTCACTCCGTATCTTTTTTTCGTATTTGGGTAATATTTACTGTTATAAGACGGCAACATTCCCCAAAGAGCGGAAGCAAAGCCAACAGGGGTACTTTCTTTTTCATCATCATACTGCTGCTGAATATCGCTCGAAATGCGTTGATAACGATTGATTTCTCCCCATGCAACTTTCCAAGTACCAAACTTCTTAGTCAATTCGTCTATTACTCCTGCTAGAGGTGGCAAAACTTGTTCGGCTGTTGCTGTCGATGCAAAATACTTAGTATTTTCTACTTGGTCGGTTTCCCCCTCATCGATATATAATTTTTGTATTGCTGGACTTAATTTAGCTGCCCACTCGATTGCTAAAGTGGTCGCAACAGATGTTTCTGAACTATGATAATCCCATTTTTTTAATACTTCCATAGGTTCTCTCAAATATTCATACGAAGTATTGTCAGCTTTTATTTGTTTGTCAAAAATTGTTACTAAAGCAGGGATTAATACTTCAAATGCAGCCAAATTTCTATCATATCCTGCGGCAATCACTTTGTCCAAGGTATATGATTTTTCTCGGTCCAATACTTTTACGGCATTTACTCCTCGAAAATTTTCTCCATCAGGAGCCATATATGCTGGATAATTTTCTTTTTTAGGGCTAAATTTACCCGCAACTGTAAATGGCGTAGAATTGCAATTCTGTAACCAACCATTTTCAGGATTATACAAATGGACGGTTTCTTCTACTTTATGTAATCCTTTCCACTCGGTAGCGGCTACTGAGCCATCCATCACTTGAGCCCAATTGTACTTTTTATCACGAATAGGCACAAAATTACCATGCCAATAAGCAATATTTCCTTCTTTGTCTGCATAGACAGTATTATTCGAAGTATTTCCTCTCAAATCCATCGTTTTCTTAAAGTCGTTGAAGTTTTTTGCTTTTGTTCTCAACCAACTTTGCTCAAAGCTGTCCATCGAACGATTAAATGAGCGTAAACTAATCCACTGCCCTTCTCTCTTTGCCATAATCGGTCCATGATGGGTAAAATAAGTAGTGAAGGTTCTTTTTTTGTATAAATTCCCTTCTTTAACAAGAATAGAAATAGGCTTTACGCCCACTGGCTTCCATTGATTTTCATAATTATACCACAATTTCCCTCCCCTATTTTCTATTTTTTCAGCATAAATATCCGCCACATCTACATTACATGAAGTATGCATCCACCCACAATTTTCATTAAATCCCTGATAAACAAACAATTGCCCCCAAGTCACAGCTCCATACACATTCAAGCCTTCTTCACTCCTTACTTGTACCTCTGGTCGAAAATAAAACGTTACGTGCGGATTAATATATAAAATAGCTTTGCCCGATGCCGTAATTTTCGGAGAAAATGCAAATCCATTCGAACCCGTCTGATTCTCAGGGTCTTTCGGCTCTGCAATGGTAGTCACTTTATCTCCTGAATAGAAGTTTTTCAAGTCAGCCGTTGTCAAATCAGCTGTATTTATCGCTCCAATGCTTCCATCTGTCCATAATAAAGGGTACCAAGGTTCGAATTTTTTCAGCAGCAATGGTTTGACTTCAGGATGTTTGTATAAATAATAATTAATGCCATCTGCATAGGCATTTAATAGTTTTTTCATCCAAGGTGCCGCTCGTTTATAGTCAGCAATTGCTTCCGATGAATCTATTAACAAACGTATTTGCAAATCATCGTATAAACTACTTTCTCCTTTTACCTCTGCCATTCGCCCCAATTTCTCAATATAATTCATTTCTACTCGCTTAAAATCATCTTCACATTGGGCATAGAGTAAGCCAAAAACAGCATCTGCATCCGATTTTCCATAGATATGCGGGATTCCCCAATTATCCCTAACAATCGTTACGTTAGCGGCATGTTGTTTCAAACGGCTCAACTCGTTGGGCATTAATTTTCTTTGACCCAGAAGAGAAAGGGGAAGTAAAATCAAGAATGTTAAAAATGATTTCATTGAATAATAGTTTTGATGATGAAATAAATAAATTAAAAGGAATGTTTCTATCAAGCTTTACATCTTAGTCCCAGAAATACCATTGGGCTATGAAGCTTGTCCAAAAAGCGAGTAAAAAACCTGCCACCAATTGCAACACCGTATGGGCTTGAAGTGCTAATCGGGCAGAAAGTATGTATCCCGATAAAATCAACATAGCCAAAAAAGTAAAAAATAGGTCGAAAGCTGCATATTTAATTATCAAAAGACTCAGCGTGGCGAGCATTCCTCCCACCCCTGCCGCATGAGCTGAAATTTGCCACCAAAAATTTATGACAGCAACCAATAAAATAATAAAAGCTATGACCGCAATCAGAAAGCCAATCACATACAAATGAGGAATTTTGAAATATAAAAAAGCTCCAAATGTACCATAGAGAAGAGCCGTAAATAAATAAGGGTATCGTCTATCTTTACGTTTTTCGAGTTTCATGCTTTCAATGACTCCCCAATTTTTCATCAAATAAATCGAATATGCTGGAATAGCGAATGTATAAACAAATAGAACTACTATCAACGATAGTAAAGTTATCAACGGCATGGACGCTAAGCCTAATAAACCAGGCGAAATTCCAAGAATTATTCCAAACATATAGGTTGGCATCAATAAAGGATGCCCAATAATCGAAAGTATCTCTGCTAATCTTGTATTCAATGGGTAAATCATTAAAAATGAATAATCCTATAAACTCTTCAGCAAATCTATAAATATTTTGTTTGAAAAGTATGTTCCGAGCTATTTTTCTAAAATTACAAAAATATTGACCATAAATCTTGGATATTACAGAGAAAGCAAACATCTTTGCATCCTAATTTTTTAAAATAGCTCATCCCCGAAAGGGTAAATGCCTGACAATGCCAGTTCGACTTTTTCGACATATCTACATTAGACAGTAGCCTTCAGCAAAAATGCTTTAGTGCAAACATCTCTTTTTCTTTTTTTTTAATTTTAAATATTTAGGATACAGCGTCTCCGTTTGAGGAAAAGCCCAATAAATGACGATGAATAATCAAGAAATTACATCCGAAGATTCATATATCGTAAAAGTCGCCAATGAAAATGATTTTTATTTGGCAGACACCATCTGTAACGAAATGGCAGAAAGTGCCAAAGCTCGTGGAACAGGCATTGCCAAACGCTCCCCTGATTATCTGCAAGAAAAAATGCAGGAGGGGAAAGCAATCATCGCTCTGACAGACAAGGGGGATTGGGTTGGATTTTGCTACATTGAAACGTGGGAGCATGGCAAGTTTGTGGCAAATTCTGGACTCATCGTTCATCCCGAACACCGTAAAAGTGGAATAGCTACTCGTATCAAACAAAAAGCCTTTGAACTTTCTCGGTCGAAATATCCTGATGCAAAAATCATCGGACTCACTACCAGCTTGGCAGTGATGAAAATTAATTCGGATCTTGGATATGTACCGACGACTTTCAGTGAGCTGCCGGCTGATGATGCTTTTTGGAAAGGCTGCTCGAGTTGTGTCAATTATGATGTATTGGCAAGAACAAACCGTAAACACTGCTTGTGTACAGGTATGTTATTTGACCCTGCCGAAGCTAAAAAGAAAGAAATCAACGAAAAAAAGGAAGAAAAAGGTGGCTTTTTGGAAGAATTACCTTTATACGAGCGTTGGATGAAATTCAAACAAAGAATATTACTCAGACGAGAAGAACGTAGAAAAAATAAAATGCAACAATAAAATATTTTTGCCAAACACCAAATAATCCACTTTTTATTAAAAAATTAAGTGGATTTTTTGTAAACAACAAAGCAATGACCAAACCACAAAGCCAAGATTACATAAAACTCCATTTTATTGTTATTATTTTTGGTTTCACAGCCATTTTAGGCAGATTGACAGAAGTTTCTGCTTTAGGAATTGTGCTATACCGTACTTTGATTGCCAGCATCGCTCTATTTTTTTTGGCATTGATTCAAAAAAAGAATCTACGCATCAGCCTGCAAGAATCTCTGCCATTGTTGGGTGTCGGTGCGATTATGTCTTTGCATTGGATTTGTTTTTTTGGCTCTGCCCGCTTATCGACTGTTGCGATTAGTTTGGTCACTTTTTCCACTACCTCGTTTTTCACAAGTATTTTAGAACCTTTTGCTAATCGGAGTAAACACAGCAAATTAGAGATTTTTTTGGGGGTTTTGGTAGTTTTGGGCATGTACTTTGTATTCAAATTTGAATCACAGTACATTGTTGCCATTCTTATTGGTCTGTTTGGGGCTATTTTATCTTCATTCTTCTCCATCATTAATAGTAAATTGGCAAAACAATACGATTCTTCTACTCTTACTTTTTACGAACTTTTGGGAGCTTTCCTTTCAAGCATTGTGTATATTCCTTTTATCTTGACGGTCGATAATGATGGGGCAAGTATTTTGGAACAAATTACCCTAAAAGGAAACGACTGGCTTTGGTTGGGAATATTGGGGTTGGTTTGTACGGTGTATCCATACACTGAAATGATGAATTTACTAAAAAAAATATCAGCTTTTACTCTCAATTTATCCATCAATTTAGAGCCTATTTATGGCATTGTCATGGCATATTTTATATTTGGGGAGCAAGAAAAAATGACTTCTGGATTTTATATCGGAGGTGTTTTGATTTTTCTATCTGTATTTCTTCATCCTTTAATGAAAAAGAAATAGATTTTGATGAAATAAGAACATGTTTACTATTACAAACAAGCATAAACAACACAAAAATTCCCCTAATTAAGTGGTTTGTCTATCCGGGATTCCAATGGAAATTGCACGCCTGCCAAATATCGACTTGGCTTTCTAAGTTATAAAATCGCCTATTTTATAGCTTTTTTACTGGGACTGGCTACTATTATAAATATAAAAAGACCTCCTGTTTTTTATTTGAGAGAGTAATAATTCTCAAATTCAAACAGAAGGTTCTTTTTTACAATCATCCTGAAAATTCCGGATGACTCATATTTGATATAGATTCGAACGAAATTACATCATTCCACCCATTCCACCACCATGAGCGTGACCCATATCAGGTGCTTTATCTTCAGGAATATCAGATACTACAGCCTCAGTAGTCAATAGTAATCCAGCAATTGAAGCAGCATTCTCTAAAGCCAAACGAGTTACTTTGGTTGGGTCAATGATACCTGCCGACAACATATTCTCAAATTTATCTTCACGGGCATTGTAACCATAATCGTCTTTACCTGCTTTGATTTCTTGTACGACAACCGAACCTTCGCCACCAGCATTAGCCACAATCGTACGCAAAGGAGATTCGATAGCACTACGGATAATCGCAATACCAGTAGTTTCGTCGCTATTAGCACCTTCCAAACCAACAAGTGCCGATTGAGCACGAATCAATGCAACACCACCACCAGCAACAATCCCTTCCTCTACCGCAGCACGTGTAGCATGTAAAGCATCATCCACACGGTCTTTTTTCTCTTTCATTTCAACTTCTGTTGCTGCACCAATGTAAATAATTGCTACCCCACCAGACAATTTCGCCAAACGCTCTTGTAATTTCTCACGATCATAATCAGAGGTAGTTGTCTCGATTTGAGCTTTGATTTGATTTACTCTCGCAGTGATTTGCTCTTGGTCGCCTACACCATTGACGATAGTTGTATTGTCTTTGTCGATAATAATTTTATCACAATGACCCAAATACGAAATATCCGCATTTTCTAATTTGAAACCTCTCTCTTCTGCAATAACAGTACCACCCGTCAGAATAGCAATATCTTCCAACATTGCCTTACGACGATCGCCAAAGCCAGGAGCTTTTACAGCACATACTTTCAATGCTCCACGAATTTTGTTTACTACTAAAGTAGCCAACGCTTCTCCGTCAACATCTTCTGCAATAATTAACAAAGGACGACCCGTTTGAGCAACACCTTCCAAAACAGGTAAAAGCTCTTTCATAGAAGATACTTTCTTTTCTGAAATCAAGATGAATGGTTTTTCCATCTCTACTTCCATTTTCTCTGCATTTGTTACAAAGTATGGAGACAAATATCCTCTGTCAAACTGCATACCTTCTACCGTTTTTACTTCAGTTTCTGTACCTCTAGCTTCTTCTACCGTAATGACACCTTCTTTTCCTACTTTTTCCATTGCATGGGCAATCATTTGTCCAATTTCATGGTCATTATTCGCAGAGATTGTAGCCACTTGCTCAATTTCTTTTGAAGTAGAAATAGCTTTCGATTGAGTTTTCAAGGCAGACACCACAGCTGTCACCGCTTTGTCAATACCACGCTTCAAATCCATCGGATTTGCACCTGCCGCTACATTTTTTGCACCAATTGTGTAGATTGCTTGTGCCAATACAGTTGCTGTAGTAGTACCATCACCCGCTTGGTCAGCTGTTTTAGATGCTACTTCTTTTACTAATTGAGCACCCATATTTTCGATTGAATCTTTCAATTCAATTTCTTTTGCCACACTCACACCATCTTTCGTAATAGATGGAGAACCGAATTTTTTGTCGATAATTACATTACGACCTTTAGGTCCTAAAGTTACTTTTACTGCATTTGCAAGGGTGTCCACACCACGTTTCAATTTTTCTCTTGCATCTGTATCAAATATAATTTGCTTTGCCATTTTTTTAATAAATAAATGTTTGAATAATTTGGTTAAAAATTGTCAACGATACTAATCACAAAACTGACATCAGATGATAGCATAGATATCAGACTCACGCATAATTAAATATTCTTTGCCGTCAACAGTAATCTCTGTGCCAGCATATTTACCATAAAGTACGCTGTCTCCTACTTTTACTAACGTTGGCTCATCTTTTTTTCCCGGACCTACCGCTACTACAATTCCTCTTTGTGGTTTTTCTTTTGCCGTATCAGGAATAATGATACCAAATGCAGTTTTCTCCTCCGCTGGAGCAGCTTCAACCAATACTCGGTCTGCTAAAGGCTTAATGTTTACTGACATTTTATTATGATTTTTTAGAGTTTAAAAAATATTTACTTTAATTTAGTTTTACACCTTTTATTCGGAATATGTCCGAATTAGTTTCTCCTTTGATTCATCAAAAGTTTTGCCAAAGGTCGGCAAAGATACACTTTTCTGACAAAATTTCAGCTTAGACTGACAAAAAGAACAAAATATGGCAGACTTTTTTTAAAAATTTGCATGAATCGCCAACCCCCAAGTGTTTTTATCAGGTTCGATATTCATTCTAAATCCTGTTTTGCGAGAAATGCCATGGTTATAATGTACGATTGCTTGTTTTATTCGCTTTTGTGCTACCCAATTACATGTCATGCTACCAGCTAAACTTGTCAGCAATACCGCCCAATATGCCCCCGAACGGGTGTTTTTTTCTTGGTTCAAATTTGCTAAGAAATAAACCGTAGGTATCCACGAAATTGCTTGTCCAACAGAATTGAGGGTTTTGTATTGACGATACCGCAGATTTACTTCCCCTTCGTTTAACTCTGCAAAAGGAATGGACAAAGCCGCCCAATTCGTAATTTTGGTATTTCCATAATAATACGCTCCATTTTTCTTATCGATAATTTTAAGCGAATAAACTGGTCCTTCGGATGTAGCCTCTGGCATCTGTGCCTCAGCCAAGATACCAACGAAAAAAAAATAGATAATGAAAAGCCACCCTTTCATAATTCAAGACATTTTATGGTTAATTCAATAAAAAAGCTCTGTTGTTCAGAGCTTTTTCAATATTTTATACTTTCTTTTGCTTGATGGTTTCATAAATGCCATCCCATAACTCTATTCTTTTCTTTAGCGACTCTACCGTCGCCTCTTGTGCTTCTTGCCAATATTGTGCGTTTTCTCCACAAAGGTTGTTTGTCATTTCCAATGCCAAATGACTGTGATGGTCGCCATCTACTTCGATGTGCCTTTCCAGATAATATTTAAAGATAGATATTTTATCAGGCACAGACAAATGAATGTCGTTGATGATTGAATAAAACATACTTGGAATCAAATCTTCTCTTCCAAAAGTAAAAATAGCTGCTTGTAAATGAGCTTTATTACTTTTGATTGTTTCAAAAGTAAAGTTCACAAAACTTTGAGCGGCAGAAGGGGTTCCAGCACTTGCAAATGCCTGACTTAAATCTCCTTCTTTTTGCAGTGTTTCCAAGAATTTATGAATTTCTGCCGTATTTGCCCCCGCTTGGTTCATTGCATCTAAATATAGTTCAAAATGACTCTTTCTGATGCCATTTTCGTCAATATCCGACTCTTCCCCTACTACAATTTCATTAATCAAATACCTTGAATCCGCATCTTGGGTCGGAAACCACGGCACTCGAACACACGTCAGTTGATTCTGAAGTGATTTTAACAAAGACATAAAATCCCATACTGCATAAATATGAAATTGCATAAATACTTTTAAATCATCAAGGTTTTGGATTATTCCATACACTTTATGGTTGATGATTTCTTGTCTTAACGGCTCAATTTGAGATTGAATTTTAGTTATATTTTCGTTCATTTACAATTATTTTTTATTTTTAGAACCTCAAAATTACGTAATTTGTTGGAAAATAAATTTTATTTATTCCAATTAGAATCTTTATCTTCGTTAGAATTTAAAATTCTAATTTTTGTCCTTCTCATATTTATATTTTATACAACAAAACCACCTAAAAATGACTAAGTTTAAAGCTTTTTTGGTATCTGAAAATGATGACAAATCTTTTCAACAAAACATAGTTGAAAGGGATATCCTTGATTTACCAGCAGGGGAAGTATTAATCCGAGTTCAATACTCTTCGCTCAATTACAAAGATGCTTTATCGGCATCGGGCAACAAGGGGGTTACCCGCCAATTTCCTCATACGCCTGGTATTGATGCTTGTGGAGTCGTTGTGGAATGTACAAACGATGATTTTCAAGTGGGGGAGCAAGTTTTAGTAACGGGCTTTGACCTAGGCATGAATACCTCTGGTGGATTCGGACAATACATTCGTGTTCCTTCAAAATGGGTAATCAAACTTCCCGAAAATCTCAATCCGACCGAAAGCATGTATCTCGGTACAGCTGGCCTGACGGCGGGCTTATGTATCGATAAATTGATTCAAAATGGTTCAAAACCTGAATATGGCAAAGTAATTGTCACAGGTGCAACGGGTGGTGTAGGAACTTTGGCTGTAATGATTTTAGCAAAATTGGGCTACCATGTCGTAGCTGTCAGTGGAAAAAAACACGCCCACGAGTTCTTGTATGCCATCGGAGCAAAAGAAATAATCAGCAGAGAAGACATAACAGACCAATCTACAAGACCCCTATTGAAAGGAGCCTATGCTGCTTGTGTAGATACTGTTGGCGGAAATATCTTGGCTACTATCCTCAAATCGATGCAATACAATGGACTAGTATCTATTTGTGGCTTGGTTCAATCTCCTGAGCTTCATACCTCTGTATTTCCATTTATTTTGAGGGGAGTCTCTCTTTTTGGCATAGACTCCTCTGAATGTGCCATTGATTGGCGAACCGATGTTTGGAATAAACTTGCTCATGCTTGGAAGCCAAACAAACTCGAGTCGGTCGGAAAAACCATTTCTTTGGAAGACTTGACACAAGAGATTGAAAAAATACTGAAAGGCGAACAAATCGGGAGAGTCGTCGTCACTTTATAATTTAGGTAGAAGCCGGATAGCTTTGTCTATCTGGCTTAATTGTCTGCCTCTTTCCTCACATCTAATATTTTATTAAGCCAAGATTTTTTTGCTGTTATTTCTTCTTCTATATCTTCTTTTGATTTGACATATATTCCTAAATTCGACATATCTGGTTGCTCTGCATCTACCCAGCTTGTCAGCCATAAATCCCCAACCATCTTGACCGAAGCCCTCATTTGTCGTTCGACCTGATTTCGAAGTAATTGATGATATTTTGCAGAAAATTCCCGAGAATAGGTTTTTACGGTTTGTCCATTTCGCTCATCAAAGCCATATTTTTTATCTTCCCTAAACTCTTTGCTAAGTTTTTTTTCAAAAGACAACACCGAATCTAAAGCGGCATTGGCATTCAGTACCGCTTGCCAAGCCCTATCCTGTACTTGTTTCTCATAGTTTGCCTTTCCGACAAAAAAATCATAATTTTCGGCAAATAACTCAGGCAGTCTGCTTTCCCAAAAACCATGAATGCCATGCTGGTTGGTCAATTGTCCATTATAATTTCTGGTCGTATGCAAAGGCACATTGGCATCAGCAATATAATGCCCCAAATCAGAAGAAATAATTAAGATTTTCTTGACATCTTTGTTTCTAAAAGCTTCTGTCAATTGAAATTTCATAAAATAAATATGCCATGGCACGATGCCATGTTTGTACAAAGTATCTTCTGGAATCGATTCTTTTGCCTTTAGCCAAGACCAATGAATCATTTTTTTTTGCAAAGAATCTGGGTAATTATCCAAATCAATAAAATGCCTGGGGGCTTCTTCTTTTATAGCATACCTTCGTTCGTCGGGATTGACGGCATTATCTGTCACAAAAGCTATATTTTTTTTATAAAAACCAAGCAATTCTTTCGGTAAGGTAAAAACAGCCAAACGATTGATGCGTTGGTGGGCATAAAATCCCCACACAAACTTCTTTTGAGAGAGATTAAAACCAAATGCAAGAAGGCAAATAATTGCCCCAAAAATAAAGAAAAACGTTTTTTTCATGAGTCACAGAATAATATTTTAAAATATACAGCAATTATTTAGAGATGAAATTAAACCTTTTTCAAGAAAAATCAAAAAAAATAAGGAACTACAATCTAATTTTTAATCTCACCAAAACAAAATTTTTGTTTTTTTTCTAAAAAGACAAAAAAAGTAAACCTGTTTTATTGAATTTTAAAACAACCCCTTGAATTTTTCGAGTAAGTCAAAAATCATTTTTACCAAATATTATTCCGAAAAAATACACTAATACAAAAACAATAAAATTTTTTCTTAAAAAAATACAATATTATAGAAGATAATATTTAATTTTGCATCATCGAACAAAATATTATTCTGAAAAGACCATGAGCCAATCACAAAAAATAACCTTACTCAAATACCTTTCACCCGCCATCGCATTAGGTGTATTTTTATCCCTTATTTTGGCATATAGTTCGGCATATACGCCACCCAAAGCACAAATTCAAAGAATTATTTGTTATAAATTCAAAAAAGGCAAACAGCCTGAACAAGTAAAACAACATTTGGAGGCATTTCAAAACCTTAAAAGAGAAATCCCTGAAATAGTTGCTTATTCGGCTGGAGAGACACATCATTCAAGCGAAAATTCTGAGAGCTACGATGTGATGCACTATTTGACTTTTAGAAACAAGGCAGAAATTGAAAAATTTAATCACAGCAATCAATACCAATCATTTCAACAAGAAAATGGAGCAAATTGGGAAAAAGTTTTGGTAATTGAAGCAGACATAAAATAATCCAATCGCTACTATTTTCACAAAATCCTTTCAATTTTAAATAATTGAGGGGATTTTTTTTAAATTAATCTTACATATTTTTTTATTTAACAGATAATTTATTAATTTTGCACTCCAAATTTTTAGTAT
>CAYUFZ010000054.1:5094-15014 GCA_964444025.1 uncultured Emticicia sp. | reverse complement strand
GACAGTAAAACATTTTCAAAGACATTCTCGTATGTAGCTTTGGGGCATATTCACCGACCACAATGGGTAGAAAAGGGCAGGGTGAGGTATTCTGGCTCGCCTATTGCTTTAAGTTTTAGCGAAAGAGAAGACCGAAAAATTGTGGTGCAATTAGACATTGAGAACGGAAAAATTCAGAATATTTCAGAAGTAGAAGTGCCTCGCTTTAGAACGCTCAAGCTCATAAAAGGAACGATGGACGAAGTGAAAAAGCAATTAATCGAGTTTCATAACGATTTAATTTTAAAGGCATTTATCGAGATTGAGGTAGAAGAAGCAGCATACAATCCTGCCTTGATACACGAGTTGAATGAGATTGCGACCTTGGCGAATGACGAGCAATTGATGGTATTAAAAAATAAGATAAGTTTTAAAAACAAGCTATTGGGAAGCGATGAGTTATTTTACGATGGAAGGAATATTCAAGAGGTTTCGGTAGTAGAGATGTTTGAAAAAAGGCTAGAATTTGAATCCGGTTTATCGGAAGAAGACAAAGTGTTATTGCTAAATACATACAAAGAATTATTGGAGGAAATTCAAGAAATACAATGAAAATCAAGAGAATTTACATTAGAAATATCAACTCTCTTCGTGGGGAGCATGTCATAGATTTTTCGCAAAGTCCGTTTAGCGAAACAGGGCTTTTTGCCATTATTGGAGCTACTGGTGCCGGAAAATCGACTATTTTAGATGCCATTACTTTGGCTTTATTCAATCGTATCCCAAGATTAGACCAGATTTCTAAGAATGTGATTGAAACGACTGGCTCTATCCTGACTCGTGGTGAAAAAGAGTGTGCGGCAGCTGTTACCTATGCTTGTGCTTCTGGTGAATTTACCTCTAAATGGAGCATTGGATACAATAAAAAAAATAATCTGAATGATTATGAAATGGAGCTGTCAAATACAGAAACTACGGAAATTGTACCACTAAAGAAAAGTCAAATCCCGAGTAAAAATCAGGAAAATATAGGATTGACCTATGACCAATTCATTAAGTCTATTCTATTGTCACAAGGAGAATTTGCGAAGTTTATTAAATCCAATCGAAACGAGCGAGGAAAATTGTTGGAAGATATTACTGGAACAGGGATTTATCGAAAAATTGGAAAAACAATATATGATAAAACCAAAGATTTAGTAAATAGACGAAACGAGTATAAACAAGAATTAGAACTTTTGGAAGCTCAGCTTTTAAAAATGGAAGAGGAAGAATCTCATACTAAAAGATTAGGAGAATTGACCACATTCATTCAACAAAAAGAAGAGGCTTTAAAGATTATTCAAGAGAAAATAAATGTCAAGCAGGAAATTGAAAGGATTCAAAGAAGACTGAATAAATATCAAAACGATTTGAATGTGGCTACGCTCGAAAAGAAAGCCTTTGAACAAGAGTATGCTCCGATTTTGAATCGACATGAAAAAGCAGAAAAGTTTATTGAAAAAATAAATAATTTAAGAGCTTTAGAGGGTCAATTGTGTCAAATACTAAGCAATAAGACAGCAGAAGAACAACGTTTACAAGAGGGACAAGCCTCACGGAATCAGGCAATCGAGCAAGCTAAAAAACTACTGAAACTTGAAATTTTATCGGAAGAGGAAATACCTGATAGAATCCAAAAACTAAAAATTGCGTACGATACTCTGAAGGCTCAGAAAGTGGAAAGCGATGGACAAATAGCTGTTTTTCAAACTCAATTAGGTGGTTTATTGCCTCAATTACGAAAATTTGTGCCTAACTTTTCCTCGAAAACGGTAGGCAATACCGAGTTGGAGGTATTAAGACAGAAACTGGAGGAGCTTAAAAAAGAAAGAAACGATTTATTAATTCAACTAGGGCTGGAAAATACGGATACTCTTAATTCAGAGAAAGATAGATACAATAATTTATTATTGACCTATACGAATTTGAAAAATTATGTTGGAAGTTTTTTTGAAATAGCCAAAAAGCTGAAAGATTCTGAAAAATCGAAAGGAGAAAATCAACAAAACTGGACTACTGCAAAGCATGAAAAAGCAGAGAAAGAAAAAGAATTGACAGCCATTCGTGCCGAAATTCAGCGATTGGAGCAACAAAAAACAGCCTTAGCAGATTCCTATAATTTTGAAAAAACAAGACACGAATTGCTTCATAAAGACAAGCCTTGTCCGCTTTGTGGCTCTTTAGAGCATCCCTATTTGAGCCACTATGCCAATAATTATTTGGAAGTAGATCAAAATCTTGTCGCCAAACGACAGAAAGAAACCGAAATATCGGATTTGCTAAGAAAAGCCAATACAGCGATTGATGTTTGCGAGCAAAATATAAAAAAAATTGATGATGCTAGTCTAAATTATACGAATGAGAAAAATGGAATTGAAAAAAATATCCAAGAGTTAAAATTAAGTTTAGAAATAGACACGATTGGCAATATTCAAACCATTGACGATAAGATTGCCGAGATAAACCAAAAGACTAGCTTGCTCAATCGTTTGATAGAGGGTGTCAATCTATTGACAAATGTCGATAGCGGGTATCGAATATCCGCAAGTATCAATGAATTGCAACAAAAAAGCCAGACTTTGGCAGTTCAGATGCACGATCTGTATGAAGGCAATGATTTAGATGGTGCAATTGGCCGATTGCAGCAAGCATTTACTCAAAGTCATACCATTATTGCTACTTGCCAAGGAAATTTAGTGCTAATCGTCGAGCAATTAGCAGTGCAACAGCAGTTATGTACAGAAAATCTGAAAACGTTTGAAGAGGAAGTAAAAATAGAGGGATTTCTGGGGCGTTCGGATTGTGAATCTGCCTTGTTAGGTGTAGAGCAAGCAAGGCAGATTAGGGAAAAGAAGACACATATTTTTAATACATTGACGACAAATACGCAATTAATTGATGTTGAAAATAATCACCTGCAAGAAAATACAAAGAAAGACGAGCCGACAATTTCTTTGCTTGATTTACAAAATACAAACCAAGATTTGAATGAACAAAAGGCTCAAGCAAACCAAGAAAAAGGAGGAATAGAAACCTCTTTAGCTATCAATAATCAAAGAAAAGAACAAATAGCAGAGAGAAAAAACAGATTGGAACAATTCGATAAAGACAATCGAAAGTGGGTGTTGTTGCAGGAATACATAGGCAGTGCTGACGGCACAAAATATGCTAATTTTGCCCAAGCAATGACCCTCACCCAATTGGTGGTGCATGGCAATAGAAGATTGATAAAATTGACAGACCGCTATTTGCTGGATAAGCCAACAGAGAAAGAAGACGAATTGATGGTTATTGACCAATATTTAGGGAATGAACGTCGTTCGGTAAAAACTTTATCAGGAGGAGAAACATTTTTGATTAGTTTGTCGCTTGCATTGGCTCTTTCCGATATGGCATCAAGAAATGTACCATTGGAAAGTTTGTTTATCGACGAGGGATTTGGCACTTTAGACCCAGAAACTTTGGATATGGCACTAGGAACGTTGGAGCATTTGCAAATGGAAGGAAATAAAAATATTGGTATTATTTCACACGTAGAGGCAATTAAAGAAAGAATTAATACCCAAATTCGATTGGAAAAAAATAACAGGGGCTTCAGCACGCTCCATATTAAAGGATAAAATCAATAAATTTTCCCGAAAGCAAACAAGAGCTATTCGGGAAAATTTTTATAAAGCCTGATTGACTGCTCTAACGACTTCTGGCACCGAAATTAATCCAGTATGCCGCCAAACTTGTTTGCTGTTGTGAAATAAAATCAAAGTCGGAACGGCATCAATTTTATACTTTTTTCTTAAAGCTGTATTTTTATCTACATCAATTTTTATAATTTCAATCTCTTCGTCCAATTCATCGGCAAGCTGATAAAGCATGGCATCGATTTTTCGGCAAGGCTTGCACCATTCCGCACTGAAATCTATCAATACAGGATTGCCCGAACTGATTAGTTCTTCAAAATTTCCAGTCATTTTTTTGTAATTTAATCTAAAATATTACACAAAGAAAGCAAGAATAGTTCTTATTTCTGAATTAATTACGTGCTTTTTGTATGTTTTGCACGAAATAGCTAAAATATGCTCTATCTTTGAGGTTTAATCATTTGAAATTCATGCGAAACAAAAACAAACAAAATATTCATAAACCAAAGCCTGTCGATAAAATTCCTGCCACAATCCTTGAGGTAAAGGAAACGGCAGAATTATTGCCTTTTTTACTCCTAAGTTTAAAAAATAAAAGTAGAAATGAGGTGAAAAATTTATTAAAGAATAAACAAGTAATAGTCGATTCGCAACCAGTGAGTCAGTTCAACCATTCGGTGGAGGCTGGAAGTAAGATTCAGATTTTATGGAAAAAACCTATTGAGAATACAAAATATAGCGGATTGACGATTATTTTTGAAGACGAATATTTGATTGTCATTGAAAAAGATGCTGGATTATTGTCTATTGCAACAGAAAAGCAAAAACTCAAAACAGCTTATAGTATTTTAAGTTCGCACGTAAAAAGTCAAAATCCATCTAATAGAATATTTGTTGTGCATCGCCTAGATAGGGAAACATCGGGTTTAATGATGTTTGCGAAAAGTGAAAAAGTTCAAAAATTATTACAAGAAAACTGGAGTGAATCAATAGACGAACGAACCTATTTGGCTTTAGTAGAGGGTGCGGTCGAGCAAGAATCAGGCACAATTGAATCTTATTTATTGGAAAGCAAAGCAAAAATTGTCTATTCCAACAAACAAAATCAAGAAGGACAAAGAGCCATCACCCACTATCAAGTAATACAGAAAAACAATAAATATTCGCTATTACAAGTAAATTTAGAAACAGGTCGAAAAAATCAAATTAGGGTTCATGCCAAAGACATGGGGCATTGTGTGGCAGGAGATAAAAAATATGGAGCCGAAACCGACCCAATTAAAAGGTTGGGCTTACATGCTTGGGTATTGGCATTTAAACATCCGATTTCTCAATTGGATTTAAGGTTTGAAACACCAATGTTGCCCAAGTTTTTAAGCGTTTTCTGATTCAGACTTTTTCTAATAGACTATTAAAAAGAACATATTTCCCTCGAAATAGCATGTCGTGTCGGTCAAAAATAATGTCTTTGTGTTGTTGGTCAAATTTTTGATAATCTTCCTGATTGTCGAAAACGAATTGTAAAGTATAGGTTTCGCCATCATTAGGAATTTCCGTGAGTAATTTGAAGACTTTTATGTCCTTCGGCAGTTGGGTTTCGAGTGCTTTCGGAATGATATTCATTTTCATCCATTCGAGCCATTTGGAATGGATTTTTGATTCGATGTTGTAGGTAAAGTTAAAAATTAACATTTTTTATGATTTTTTGTTTAGATTTCTGCAAAATAACTAAAGATTTTTCGACTTGTATTTATCTAAATAAATTTTCTTTCCGTTCTTTGCATTTTAGAAACCGACCAAAGGTTCGTTCGGGATTTTGACAAAAATTGTACACCATCAATTTCATACAAAATATGTTCAAGAAATATCTTCCTCAATCACTAGCAATTGTATGCTTTATCGTGATAAGCTTTTTATATGCTTCGCCGCTTTTACAAGGGAAAAGATTGGTGATGCACGATACGCAAATGGCGGCAGCCTCTGCCAAAGAAGTGAATGATTTTCATAAGCAAACAGGCGAATGGGCTTGGTGGACAAACTCGATGTTTGGTGGAATGCCTGCCTTTATGGTGGCGGGAGATTATGAGGGAAGTTTATCGACTCAATTAGGGTCTTTGTACATGAATAGTATCCCTTCTCCAGCAAATGTATTGATTCTGTTGATGATTGGTTTTTTTGTATTGACTCGAACCCTAAAAATAGATATTTGGTTAGGTTTTTTTGCATCAGTTGCCTATGCTTTCAATACCTATAATTTATTATTTTTAGAAGCAGGACACGTCTCCAAAATCATTGCGATAGCTTTTGCTCCAGCGGTTTTGGCGGGTTTTATTTCAATTTTTAGAGGGAATTATTGGGGAGGGTTGGCTTCGTTGACCTTTTTTATGTCGATGGAGTTTTATGCCAATCACCCGCAAATAACGTATTATTTGTTTTTCTTATTGGGGGTTTATGTGCTGTTTGAGGTTTATTTACATGTTAAAAAAGGAAATTTTTCAGGTCTTTTGAAAGCTCTTGCTTTTGTAGCAGTAGGGTCGTTGGTAGGTATTGGTACTCACGGAATGCACCTTTGGAATAATTATGTATATTCGAAAGAAACCACCAGAGGAAAATCTGAATTGACTTTAGGGAATTTAAATCAATCGGCTGATGGATTGGGTAGGGATTATGCGTTTGCTTATAGTCCTGGTAAAATAGAGACTTTGACCCTTCTCGCTCCTAATTTTGTAGGGGGGGCTTCTGCTGGCAATGCTGGCGAAAGCTCGGAAACATATAAAATGTTGATAAATAAAGGAGTAGATGCTACCAATGCGGCTCAGTTTAGCTCCAATTTGCCTTTGTATTTTGGTCCTCAATCGTATGTTTCTGGTCCAAATTATTCAGGAATTATCATTTTGTTTTTGTTTTTCCTAAGTCTGTTTTTATTGAAAGATGGCTTAAAATACGTATTAATTCTGACCTCCGTTTTGTATTTATTTATTTCATGGGGAAGTAGTTTTACGGGGTTCAATTATTTTATGTTTGATTTTTTTCCTTTTTATAATAAATTCAGAGATAGTAAAATGATTGTGACCTTGATGCACCTATGTTTTGTGTTGGGGGCTGTGATGGGTATCAATAAAATAATAGAAGAAAAAATATCTTTCAGTGATTTAAAGAAACCTTTGATTTATACTTTGGGAGGGATATTGCTTTTGATGATAGGGGGATATTTGAGTTTGGATTTTCAGTCGCCTCGTGATGCAGATTTGGTGAAGGGAATGGCACAAGCGAATGGACAAGATTTTGCTAATAGCTTTTTAAGTGCTTTAATTGCTGATAGGCAATCTTTGGTTCAAGGAGATTTATTGCGTTCGTTATTTTTAATAGGATTAACAATCGCATCTATTTGGGCGTTTGCCAATAATAAAATCAAATCCTTCGTCTTTGTAATAATCATTGGATTTTTGGCAGCTTTTGATTTGATTTCGGTAGATAAACGTTACTTCAATAATGATGATTTCAAACCAAAATCTTTCTTAACAGAGGCGTTTACACCGACTCCTGCCGATGAGATGATTTTACAAGACAAAGACCCCGATTTTAGGGTGTTGGATATGGCAACAGGACAAGGATTTTTTTCGGATGCACGAGCTTCCTATTTTCATAAATCCGTAGGTGGATATCATGGAGCAAAATTGAAGAAAATTCAAGAATTGTATGATAATGCCATGATTAAAGATGGAAGGTATAACTTGGCTGTCTTTAATATGTTAAATACTAAATATTTTATCGTGCCAGGGCAAGATGGAAATCCTGTGGCTCAGCAAAACCCAGAAGCTTTGGGGCATGTATGGTATCCGAAAGAAATAAAGGTAGTTAAAAATGCAGACGAAGAGATAAAAGCGGTAGCGAATTTCAATCCTAAAAATACGGCTTTAATAGACATTAGATTTGAGCAGTATTTTAAAAATAGTACCCAAGACACGACTGCTACGATTCGATTGACAGATTATAAGCCAAATTATTTGAAATACGAGTCGAACTCTGCAAAAAATCAGGTATCAGTATTTTCAGAAATTTATTACCGAGGAAATGAGGATTGGAAATCTTATGTTGATGGTGTAGAAACACCTCATTTTAGAGCAAATTATGTTCTGAGGGCAATGG
This sequence comes from uncultured Emticicia sp., assembly GCA_964444025.1. Classification (GTDB taxonomy): domain Bacteria; phylum Bacteroidota; class Bacteroidia; order Cytophagales; family Spirosomataceae; genus Emticicia. The sequence continues at coordinate 7,206 of CAYUFZ010000054.1, read as the reverse complement.
TAGTACCGAATGGCAAGCACACAATTGAGTTTAAGTTTCAACCAAAATCAGTGGTTTTAGGAGCAAAAATAGATTTAATTGCCTCAATTCTGATGGTTTTGATGATTTTTGGAGCCATGTATGTGACTATTAAACCCAAATCTCAAGCTCAAAATTGATATGATGAATGCTTGGGTAGCAAATATGCTTACATTCTTCCAAAATTTGTTGGATTCCTGTATTTCTTTAGCGAAAGTGCTGCTAATCTCTCGTTTTAGTTTATCTAAATTTCACAAAAATAGAGAAACAGCGTCAATTTTAGGCAATGGACCTTCGCTCAATCAATCTTTGGAAGAAAGCGGACAATTTATAAAAAGTACGGATATTTATTGTGTCAATAATTTTGCTCTTTCGCAGGTTTATACCGTTGTGCAGCCTCAAAATTATGTAATGTTAGACCCTGCCTATTTTTTATATTCTCCTGCCAATGCTGCTCGAAAAGATGTGGAGCAAAACATAAAAGCAATATTAGAACATACGAGCTGGCAAATGAGATTATTTGTTCCGTCGGGGTTTCGGGATTCGTTCATAGTCAAAGAAATATTGAAAAATAAGCCCAACATTCGGGTATGTTTTTTCAATTATACGATTGTCAGAGGTTTCGAGTGGTTTCGTCATTGGTTTTTTCGTAACAATTTAGGAATGCCTCAATGCCAAAATATATTAGCTGCTTGTACTTATTTGGCAGTCTTACAGGGGTACAAGGAGATATATCTTTGGGGGGCAGACCATTCTTGGCATGAAGAAATTAGAATAAGTGAAAATAATGAGTTAGAAATGAGGCAGTTGCATTTCTATGATAATCAAAGTCAAATCAAGCATGAAAAAGTAATAGATGTCAGAAATAATTCAAGACCTAAATTACATGCCCAATTTTTATCATTGCATAAAGCTTTTTATGCCTACGAAATATTACAAAAATTTGCAATTTCGAAAGGGGTTAAAATCTTAAATGCCAGTAAAAAAAGCTATATCGATGCTTTTGACAGAATTATTGTACGGGATTTTGAGAATTAATTCAGACATTTTTTAATAGGAATTATATAAGCATGACACTTACGGATAGGGAGTTTTGGATAGATTATTGGGAAAATAAAAAAGATTTGGTCTTTCGTGTTCCGAAAAATTTTGTTTTGACCAATTTTTTAAGAGATTTAATCCAGCAAGGAAGCATCCACTCTGCCTTAGAAATAGGTGGATTTCCGGGGCATTATACGGTTTTTTTAAAAAAATACTTAAATATCGAAGCGTCGCTTTTGGATTATGTGGTGCATCCGAGAATTATTTCCGAATTATTGCACATCAATGATTTGGAAGAGCAAGATGTCGAAGTCATTGAAGCAGATTTGTTTAATTTTCAATCCTCAAAAAAATATGATTTGGTCTTTTCAAATGGCTTAATCGAACATTTTGACGATACAAAATTAGTGGTTGAAAAACACTTGGGCTTGTTGAATGAGTCTGGAAAACTTTTTATTTCACTCCCCAATTTTAGAGGTATTAATGGCTGGTTTCAGAAAAATTTCGACCACGATAATTATTTGAAACATAATATCGGGTGTATGGACATTGAGTATCTTCATGGCATTTGTGAACAGCTACAACTCAAAAATATCCGTGTTTTTTACGATGGTGTATTTATGATTTGGCTCGAAAACGAAGCGTCTCAGCCCTTTTTTGTGAAATTGTTCAAAAAAATGGTTTGGGTATTGGGGAAAGTTTACTCTAAAATATTTTCTCAAAAAAACCAACTCATGTCTCCGTACATTGTTATTTTAGCCGAAAAATAAATTAAAAACAAATTCATCAGAATGTGCCAACATTCGAAATAGAGTAATGATTATGAAACCAAAAGAGCAAGGCTTTTTCTTTCCTGCCGAATGGCATCCACATCGAGCTATTTGGCTGTCGTTTCCTCAGAGTTCTGATTCGTGGGATTATGGTGAAAGATTACAACGAATTTATCCAGCTTATATGAGATTTATACAAACCATTGCTCTGTCTGAAAAGGTTTGTATCAACGCAAAAGATGAAGCACATAAAGAATTAATAGAAGATTTGTTAAATCAGTAC
>CAYUFZ010000054.1:1166-5084 GCA_964444025.1 uncultured Emticicia sp. | reverse complement strand
ATAGAATTATTGGTTCACCCGAATAATGATTCATGGTGCAGAGACCATGGACCTGCTTTTTTGATTAATCCGCAAACCAAACAACGCATGATTGTGGAATGGGGCTATAATGCGTGGGGTGGAAAATATCCTCCCTTTGATGATGATGATGCTATCCCGATTAAAATTGCTGAATATTTAAAGCTACCTTATGTCATTCCTGGAATCATTATGGAGGGGGGCTCGGTAGAATTTAACGGAAAAGGTACTGTTTTGACTAGTAAATCTTGTTTGTTGAATCCAAATCGAAATCCTCATTTAACACAAGCCCAAGTAGAGCAATATTTATGTGATTATTATGGAGTGGAGCAAGTACTTTGGGTAACAGAAGGAATTGTAGGTGATGATACCGACGGGCATATCGACGACACGACGAGATTTGTAAACGAAGATACTGTCCTGACAGTGGTGGAACAAAATCCTGAAGATGAGAATTACCATCCTTTGCAACAAAATTTGGCAGATTTGAGGGCGATGCGATTGCCCAATGGAAAACCATTAACTATTGTTGAATTGCCTATGCCAGACCCAGTATATGATAGCGGGATTCGTTTGCCTGCTTCTTATGCTAATTTCTTGATAACAAATGCCTCGGTTATTGTGCCGATATTTAATGGTGAAAAGGATGCCATTGCCTTAGAAATTATTCAGAAATGCTTCCCAAATAGAGCGGTTGTCGGCATTGATGCCACTGAAATTATTTGGGGTTTGGGTAGTTTTCATTGTTTGTCGCAACAAGAACCAATGGTATGATTCTGTTTTTTAAAGAAAACCAACCCTCACAAAAACCGAATGGAATAGGATTCATTTGTGTTTACTTTTCTATTATCTTTATGTTCAAAAACAATCATTTTTACCAAAAATGATTGTTTTTGTTTAATTTATGGCATATTAAATCTTAAAATTGTCGTAAAAAGAAGATTTTTAAAGTAAATTTGGAGATTCAAAGGAAAGACTCAATAAAATTTCTTTTCAATCATTAAAACAAACCATAATCATCACAATAAATTTGAAACCTTTTTGTTTCTTTATTGTCGGTGATTTTATACAGCTTTATGAAAATAATTAACAAAATTGTGTACACTTCATTTCCCTTGGTTTTATTGGCGTGTCAGGTGATGAAAAATCCGGTAATGGGTGTAAGTGCCAAGGAAAGTTTTCAAACGAAAGAGCCACCTGCTTTGACGGAAAAATTGCGTGTGATGGAAGAAGCAAAAGTGCCTCCAGTGATAGCAGTTGGAGAAAATAAATTGAGTGCAAAAGAATTAGGAGCAATCGTTAATATAAAATTTCTTGAGGATTCAGTATCGAAAGATTCTGTTTTGTTGGAAACCATTCAGGATTTGAAAATATTGGCAGAAGCGAAAGCAAGGGGCTATGATACCTCACAAGTATTTCGGGAAGAGGTTGAATCGTATAGAAGTATATTGGCAGATAGCTATTTAAAGGACTCGACTTTGGTAAATAATTTGGTGAAAGAGCTGTATTCTTGGATGAAAGAGGAGCTTAGGATTGCTCATATTATGTATAAAATACCAGAATTTGCCGAACCACAAGATACTTTGGTCATCTATCAAAAACTGATGGATATTCGTCAAAAAGTAAAAAATGGAGAGGATTTTGGGAGTTTGGCAAAAGAATTTTCGCAAGATACCGAAACCAATGCTTCTGGTGGGGATTTGGGATGGTTTACACCGATAAGATTTCAGTATCCTATTGAAAAAGCAGCTTACACGACTGCGATGGGTGCTGTTTCAATGCCAATTCGTACCAAAAACGGTTTTCATTTGGTGAAGGTTTTGGGAAGAAGACCTTCGAGTGGTACGGTACTTGTACAACAAGTTTTTAAACATGTTCCTTCAAATGCAAGTCCAGAATTGGTAGCTAAAGTGAAGAATCAAATAGATTCTTTGGCTCATTTGATACAAAAAGGGGCTTTGTTTGAGGACGTTTGCAAAAAATATTCTGATGACATCAAAAATAGAAATAATGGTGGTTTTTTAGCCCCTTTTGGTGTTGGAGGGCGTGAAGAATTAGCTTTTGAACAAGCGGCTTTTGCCCTCAAAGAAGGAGAAATCTCAGCTCCTATTCGAACATCTATTGGCTGGCATTTGATAAAACTAGTAAAAAAAGTCTCTTTAGATGATTTTTCTAAAATAAAATCTAAATTAAAAGAAAAAGTTTTGACAGATTCGAGGGGTGATTATATCAAAGAGAATGTCAATCAAAAGTTGAAAAAGCAATTGAATTTCTCCGAACAAATCGCCGTATTTCAACAATTATCTGCTTTGGTAGATTCTTCATTGCTGAAAAAGAAATGGAAGTTTTCGGGGAATCAGGACTTACTCAAACAAACTTTATTTTCGATTGGTAAGCAAACAACTGCATTGAAGGAGTTTGTAGATTTTGTTGAAGATAGACAAACCTTTGACCGTATTCCAGCAAATTATTCTCCCGTAATGTTGTTGCGTAAATATTATCAATTATTTATCAATCTTTCGTTGAAAGAATATGCAGATGGGCATTTGGAGGAAAATGATGAGGAATTTCAGCAATTAATGTACGCCTATCGGGTCGGATTATTGAAAAGTAATTTGCTGAATGATTTGGTATATGAGAAGGCTATTTCGGATACCTTGGGGCAAAGGGCTATTTATGAAAAAAGTATCGCCAAATATATGCTTCCCGAGCGAGTGTCGGCAACAGTCATTTCTTCCAAAGATGCAAAGGTTATTTTTCAAATAAAAAACATGCTTGAAAAAGGAAAGCCTTATAATTTATTGAGAAAATTCAGAAAACCTATATTATTTAAGCAAGGAGAAAGCGTTATTAGTGCAGCAGATAAGAAAAATCTATTTTTGATTTTGGAGATTATGAGGAAAAATACGGGTTATTTGCTTGAAATTGGAGGACATGCTGATTTTAAAGAGAATGAGGGTATTTCTAGCGAAAGAATAGACAAGGTCAAAGAGTTTTTGTTGGCGAATGGACTTGCCAATGAAAGAATTATAGAAAATGATTATCTCAAAACCAAACCAGTTGATAAGTTTGATTGGCAGAAGAACCAAAGGGTAGAATTTATTTTCTTTAGTAATTCTAAAAAAGATATTGAGAAAATTTTTAATACAAAAGACCCCAAAATGGTGCAAATTGAGGAGGGTTTTTTTCAGAGGGGTCAAAACAAATACATCGATTTGGCAAAGTGGGAGCCAGGAACATATTCTACTGCCAAAGATGGGCTTTTTGTGGAAGTGTTGATTGAGGCGGTCGAACCAGCACGCAGAGGGGCGGTTATTGCAGAATATCAAAAGTATCTTGAAAATAAATTTTATCAAGATTTAGACTCAAAATATTCCGTTCAGTTGAACGAGCCAGAAGTTCAAAAAATTATTAATAGAAAAAACAATTAAATGAAATAACCTAAAATATGAATACTCAAAAAATGTTGAAAAAGGTCTATTTATTGCTTTGCTTTCCCATCTTTGCGTGGGCTCAGAGTGAGCCAATCAATGTAGATAGGATCGTGGCAAGAGTCGATAATTATTTCATCCTTCGCTCTGAAGTCGAGCAATTATTTTTGAAAAGTGTACAACAGCAACAACCGATTTCAAAGTGTCAGGCACTCGAGAGTATGGTCGTGAATAAATTGTTGGTAGCCAAAGCGGAAATAGATTCAGTGACGGTTGAAGACAAACAAGTGGAAGATCAATTGAATGCACGTATGCAACAAATGATTCAGCTTTATGGAAATGAAAAAAATATCATTGACCAATTTGGTAAATCATTGGAAACCTTCAAAAGTGAAGTGAAATCTCAGGTTCGTGAGCAATTGATTACACAAAAAATGCAGTCAAAAATTACGGAAGGATTGAAAGTAAC
>CAYUFZ010000054.1:0-1156 GCA_964444025.1 uncultured Emticicia sp. | reverse complement strand
CGCCAAACGAAACCAGAAATTTTTTCAATAAAATACCTGCTGATAGTATCCCAGATATTCCGTCTGAGGTAGAGGTGGCTCAAATAGTTCGATTTGCGAAGGTAAATAAAGCTCAAAAAGATGAGCTTTCAGAGAGATTATTGGATTATAAGCGTCGAGCTTTAGCGGGCGAAAAATTTGAAGACCTCGCCAAAGAATATTCAGAAGACCCTGGTTCAAGGCAATATGGTGGTGATTTGGGTTGGGCAAAAAGAGGGCAAATGGTGCCTCAATTTGAAGCTGTTGCCATGAAGCAAAAACCAAATGAAATCTCTGATGTGGTAGAGTCTGATTTTGGATTACACCTCATTCAGACTTTGGAGATACGTGGACAAGAATATCATGCCCGACATATTTTACTTAGACCTGATTATAATCGTTTGGACGTGAAAGATGCTACCCATTTTTTGGATAGTTTGAGGGGAGAAATTGTAAAAGATAGTATTAAGTTTGAGAAAGCCGCTAAGGAATTTTCAGAAGATAAAATGACTCAAGATGGTGGAGGATTGATGATGGACCCACAAACGGGTTCATACAAAATGGCTTTGGATGCTTCGATGGAGCCAAGCCTCTATTTCATGTTAGATTCGATGAAAGTTGGCACGATTACTGCACCAATGCCATATAGAAGTGATGATGGAAAGACTGGCATGAGAATTTTATATTACAAAGCGAAATTCGAACCACACAAAGCTAGCTTGAAGACAGATTTTGAAAAAATCAAGGAATTTGCATTGATGGAAAAAAGAAACCAAGAAATAGAAAAATGGTTCAAAAAAGCTACTGCTGATGTGTATATTAAAATAGACCCAGAGTTTGAGGCTTGTAATATTTTTGGTAAAGATAGGGTGAGTGGGGCTTCTGGTAATTGATTCTCTTGGTATTGAACGAATTAAAACAAGATTGAATAAATGAGTAAAACTAATTTTCACTCGGATGTTGAGGCTGCTGATGCCCTAAAAGAGTCATTTAAAAATTTACGTGAAGAAATCGGCCAAGTGATTGTCGGTCAGGATGATACTGTCCGATTGCTATTGACTGCTATTTTCTGCCAAGGCCATTGTTTGCTGGTGGGTGTCCCTGGTTTGGCAAAAACTTTGTTAATTCAAACAATCGC
>CAYUFZ010000053.1:0-15041 GCA_964444025.1 uncultured Emticicia sp. | reverse complement strand
TGAGAGTTTTCATTTAGTCAATGGCTCATTTTCTGATAAATTTTACAAGTATGCCCTTTCATCCCAAAAATTTGCTCATAAATATGAAAAACCATTGGGAGAAGGCTTTAGCTATGCTGAAATAGAAGTACCCGATTATGCAGAGCTGATTTGCGTAACACAAAACGAAACAAGTACGGGGGTTCAGATGCGTGAAGCAGATATTCATAAGTTGAAGCGAAGCAATCAAAAAAAATTAATGGCAGTGGATATGGTTTCTTCGGCTCCCATTCCTGAATTAGATTTTGATTTGATTGACACTGCTTTTTTTTCAGTTCAAAAAGCTTTCGGATTACCTGCTGGTTTGGGGGTTTGGATTGCGAATGAAAAATGCCTTGAAAAGTCAAAAAAACTTTCAAAAATCGACAATATAAACATTGGAGCCCATCACAATTTACCTGTTTTATGGAAAAACTACGAAAATTTTGAAACCCCTGCCACCCCAAATGTTTTAGGAATTTATTTGTTGGGAAAAGTAGCAGAAGAAATGAATAAAATCGGCATCGATGCCATTCGGAAGGAGTCGGAGGAAAAAGCTAAAAAAATCTATAAATACCTAGAAACAAGCAGTTTGTGCAGTGCTGCCGTAAAAAACCCAGAACATCGCTCGAAAACTGTTGCTGTTGCCGATACTAGCAAACCATCAAAGGGTATTATGGAAGCTTTAAAAGCAAAAAATATGATTATCGGAAGTGGCTATGGTCCCAATAAAGATTCGCAGATTAGAATTTCAAATTTTCCTTCAAATAGCATGGAGCAAGTAGAGACTTTGCTTGAGGCTTTAAAAGAATTGGAATAAATTTAAGAGAAAGAAAAGATATTTTTAACCTATTTTCGATTTAATAGCTTTACCTTTGTAAACTTTTTAATCGAAAATAGGCTATTTTTTTACCCTTCATTTCAGATAACCAATATATATAAAATGATGACTTTCAGTGATTTGAATCTGAATAAAACGCTTCTGAATGCTCTCGAAGATTTATCCTATACTAGCCCAACAACCATTCAACAAAAAGCGTTTTCCGCAATTATGTCTGGCAAAGACATCTGTGGCATCGCACAAACTGGAACTGGGAAGACATTCGCTTATTTATTGCCTCTTTTAAGGCAACATCAATTTTCTAAAGAAAAAACACCACAAATCCTGATTCTTGTACCCACTCGGGAGTTGGTCGTACAGGTTTTGGAATCCATTCAAAAACTAACGACCTATATGAATATTCGGGCGGTAGGCGTATATGGAGGGGTCAATATCAAATCTCAAGTATTAGAATTATCGGAGGGGGCAGATGTCGTGGTCGGAACACCAGGAAGAGTGATTGATTTATTGGCTAGCGGATTCATCAAAACAAAACTCCTAAAAAAATTAGTTATCGACGAAGTAGATGAGATGCTCAATTTGGGTTTTAGACCTCAATTGAAGAATATTTTAGATTTATTGCCCAATAAAAGACAAAATTTGCTATTTTCGGCTACTATTACAACCGAAGTAGAAGAACTAATTCAGACATATTTCAATCAGCCCCAGCGAATCGAAGCAGCTCCCGCAGGGTCTCCTTTGGAAAATATTTCTCAAAATATATATCAAGTTCCCAATTTCAACACAAAAATTAATTTGTTGGAATTACTATTGGCTGATGAAAATACACTTTCCAAAGTATTGATTTTTGTTGCTACCAAAGAATTAGCCGACAGACTATATGATAGAATTTCTGAAGAATTTGGCGAAAAAGTGGGTGTTATTCACTCAAATAAAGCCCAAAATAATCGCTTTAATACCGTTCAAAATTTCCAAACGGGAATTTGTAAGATATTAATCGCCACAGATATTATCGCCCGAGGATTAGACATTGAGGGCGTGTCGCATGTCATCAATTTTGATGTACCTGAAGTTCCCGAAAATTATATTCATCGCATAGGGCGAACAGGTCGGGTCGATAAAAAGGGAATTGCCATCAGTTTTGTCACCGAACGAGAAGAAGAGTCTTTGAACGCCATCGAAGCATTGATGAACTATGAAGTTCCTATCTTGGGTTTGCCAGAAAATTTAGAGATTTCGGAAGTACTGATTGAAGATGAAATGCCTCAGGTTAAAATGAAGTACGTCTTAATCAAACCTCCAAAAAGAGAAGATGTAGGACCCGCTTTTCACGAAAAATCAGAAAAAAATAAAAAAGTGAATGTTCGTCGAAATATCAAAGAAGAAAAACGTTTGAAATACGGAAAACCTATCAAAAAACCAGGTAATAAACCGAAAGGAAGAGATAAAAAATAACTACACGAACAAAGCTTTTTTATCAAATATAAAATATTGGTTACTTTGGAGATTTCCTAGAAAAATCCGTCCGATACGGATGCGTTTTAGGCTCAATACTTCGTAATTGAGTTTATAACACATCCGTCTGATTTGTCGGTTCAGCCCTTGTACCAAAATGATAGTGACAGCGTATTCCCCAGATTTTTTTACCACGCAAGGCAAAGTCATTTTACCCATAATTTCGATACCTGATGACATTTTTTGGATAAAATCGTCCGTTACGGGTTTATCCAATTCTACCCAATATTCTTTTTCGATTTTATGTTCATTTCTAAGAATTTTATCATAAATACTGCCGTCGTTGGTTAGAAGCAATAATCCTTCCGAGTCTTTGTCCAACCTTCCAATCGGAAAAACATCTTTGTCATTTATTGGAAGAGATTGTTTTAAATTATCCGTAATCTGCTCATTTAAAGTAGTTTCAATACCTCTCGGCTTGTAATAGGCATAATAAACCATTGTTTTACCGACCTGCAAAATTTTCTCTTCATACTTAATTTCGTCGGAAGACCTGATTTCAACATTCTGTACGCATCTATTTCCATTGAGGCTTATTTTTCCCTCGAAAATCAAAGCCAGAGCATCTTTGTTTGAGATACGCAGTTTTTTAACCAAAAAATATTGCAGTCGGCTTCGAAAAGTCATTTAGGTATTTCGATTTTTGAAATAATTGAAGGCTTTTTGTTTTCCTTTGGCCCTCTTAAATGAATGATTAGTCCATCTAAAAATTTTCGTAAAATTTGGTCGCCACAAGGTTTAAAATTAGGATGATCTTTATCCCTAAAAAATGCCCCAATTTCGGCCTTAGAGGCATTAAAATCTGCCAATTTGAGTATTTCTACTATTTGGTCGTCACGTAATTGCAAAGCAACTCTCAATTTTTTTAGTACGTCATTATTCGACATAATTTATATTTTAAAAATTAAACAATCAATTTTGGTTCAACCATTACAACCTCCTCTTTTTCTACATATACCTGTCCTTCTGCAAATCCCTTGGGTTTTCGGACAAATTTTTTCTGTGTCACAATTACCGGAGCGAGGGTTTCGTTTCTACGTTTTGAATAATACGCTGCCAAAGAAGCAGCGGCTTCGATGACAGTATTGGGGATTTTTTTTCCTGCTCGATATTTAACCACCACATGAGAGCCAGTGGCATCTCTTGCATGAAGCCACAAATCCTCTTTGTAAGCATACTGCTGTGTCAGTAAATCGTTGTTTTTTGAATTTTTCCCAACTAAAATCTCAAAACCATCTACTAAAAAACGCTTGAACAATTCTTTATAATTAGGGATTTTTATCTGTTTTCCACTTGACAATTGATTTTCTTTCAAGTAAGCCCTCAACTGTTTTAGGCCCTCACATTGCTCAATTACTTCAATATGTGTTTTCAGAATGTCGAGCAAACGTTCCCTGCTTTCAATATTTTCAAGAATTTTATCAAGTTCTATTTTTTCATTTTTAGACTTTCGATAAAAGTTTTCTGCATTTTTTTGCGGACTTAAATCCGAACGCAATTTAATAGCAATGTTCTTATTTCGATAAAAATCAAACAATACAACTTGCTCGGCACGCTCGGGAATCAAATGAAGATTTGCCATCAAAATATGCCCAATTTCTTCATTTTTTACGTCCGAATCAATCGCCGACAAACGCTGATAAGCACTTGTCAAATAAGCTTCTGTTTGACGTTTTTCCTTCAACAATTTCCGAAGAACTTCTCCTTTTTCAATATCTAAAGTATTCCTTTTATTATAATTGATATAAAAGGAATTCATTGCCTCCATCGGGTTGTCAAAAGTCTGCAAGACCTCTCCCACTGGCAATAAAGATAGGTGCAATTCTTCCTCCCATTTCACCAAATAATAAGTAGGCTTTTCTAATTGATGTACAATTTCTTGAACTCTTTCCCAAGAAGAAATACCAGGCTCCAATTCGGCGTTCACCAACTTACCAAAAGTAGGAAAAAGTTTTCTAAAATCTCCTTTATGCTCCAAAAAGCTTTCATAATCTTGTTTGATAGGACGGTCTAACTGACTCATTATCAAATTTTTATCCGAAACTATTCGGCTATGAAAAAGCTCCAGTACTGATTCTTGGTGGCATAAAATAATATTGGCACGAGTTCCGTACATCTTGAATATTACCGAAAAACCATTCTCAAACACAATAGAAAAACAACGCTCATTCAGAAATTGCCTTAGCCCAATGACCTCCAAATCCAGCAATGACTCAAACAAATCAACACTATTTCGTTTGGCTCTTTCAAATTTATCTGTAAAATAAAGAGAAGTAAAATCAGGCAAAATAACAGCCTTGATAAAAAACTCTTTGTAGTTGTTGTTTTTGCCACGAGCGGCAGCAAAACCAAACACCAATTCATCTTTTTCCTGACTGAAACATTCCATCAACTTTAGTCCAAGCAATTTCTTTTCAATTTCTTTGCTTAATTGACGAAGGAAATAATAATTATTTTGCACGATTGTATTAAAATTAAAGAATCAAAAAAGACCAAAATTTTGGAATTTATATGATTTATACGCAACAAAGATATAAAAATCGTAGCAATTCATACAATTTTTAGCAGAAACATTCCTTAAGAAAGGATTTTGATAAAATTAAAAAATAATTGTACATTTGACAATTAAACAATCCCTAATCTTATGTTTTTACTTGGAATAGATATCGGAACTTCATCCATTAAAGCTTCAATTGTTGATACCCATACGCAACAGGTTATTGCCTCTGCACAATATCCAGACATAGAAGCAAGCATTTCTTCCCCCCAAGCAGGTTGGGCAGAACAAGACCCTGAAATGTGGTGGCAACATTGCCAAGAAGCTATCCGCAGAGTGATTGCCAGCAAGAAATTCGATGCAAAAGAAATTGTTGCCATCGGAATTGCCTATCAAATGCACGGATTGGTGATGGTAGATGAAGCCCGACAAGTCCTTAGACCATCTATTATTTGGTGCGACAGCCGTGCCGTTGCGGTAGGAGAAAAAGCTTTTGATGCCATTGGGCAAGAAAAATGCTTGAGCCATTTGTTAAATTCCCCAGGAAATTTTACGGCTTCTAAATTGGCGTGGGTCAAACAAAACGAACCGTCCATTTATGAAAAATGTGCAAAAATTATGCTTCCTGGCGATTTTATTGCCATGAGATTAACAGGCGAAATAAGTACCTCAAACTCAGGACTTTCGGAAGGGACATTTTGGGATTTCAAGACCAATCAACTTTCGGAAGATATCATGAAATATTATGGATTTTCAGAGACGCTTATTCCTGAAATCAAACCTGTTTTTTCCAATCACGGAGAAGTAAAATCAGATATTGCCAATAGTCTCGGTCTTCGGGCAGGCATTCCCGTTACCTACAAAGCAGGCGACCAACCCAACAATGCCTTGTCATTAGATGTTTTAGAGCCTGGCGAAATTGCTGCCACGGCCGGTACATCGGGTGTGGTCTATGCCGTAAGTGACCAAGTATCTTATGATTTGGAATCACGAATCAATTCCTTTGCCCATGTCAATCACCAATTGAATCATCCAAACGAAACACGTATCGGAATTTTATTGTGTATCAATGGGACAGGCATCCTCAATCGATGGGTCAAGGATAATTTTGGGCAAAACCTAAATTATGGAGAAATGAATCAATTGGCTTCGGAAGTAAAAATTGGTAGTGAAGGACTCCTCGTCATGCCCTTTGGTAATGGAGCAGAGCGAATGCTGAAAAACAAAATATTAGGGGCATCTTTCCAGCACCTTGATTTGAACATTCATTCCCGCAATCATATTTTCAGAGCAGCACAAGAGGGCATTGCATTTTCTCTTCATTATGGTTTTGAAATGATGCAAGCCAATGGAGTCAATCCTAAAGTAATTCGTGCAGGAAAAGCCAACATGTTTTTGAGCGAAGTATTCGGAAAAGCTTTGGTAAATGTGAGCAATACACCCGTAGAATTATATGACACCGATGGTGCCAAAGGTGCGGCTTTAGGAGCAGGATTTGGAGCAGGTATTTATCAGTCGCCTAAAGAAGCCATGAGTAAACTTAGCCGACTTCAAGTGATTGAACCCAAGGCAACAGAGGTAGAAGCTTACCAAGAAGTGTATCAAAAATGGAAACAAAACCTTGAAACACAAATGCAATCTTGATTGTAAATAGATAAAAAATTAAAGGTTTTTTCAATGAAAAAACCTTTAATTAATGCGTTTCAAGTATGAAAACAGTGTCGGCAACGTGCTTCATAGCTATCCGTTTCTCCTAAAAGAATCTGACCAGAATCTTGCACTTTTCGATAAGAATAATGAGCGATTTCGCCACAAATGACACAAATCGCATGAACCTTAGTGACAAACTCGGCGGTTGCCATCAAAGCAGGCATCGGACCAAAAGGAACACCATTAGAATCCATGTCTAAACCTGCAATAATGACCCTTTTTCCATTTTGAGCCAACTGATTGACTACCTCCACAATGCCCAAATCAAAAAACTGAGCTTCATCGATGCCAATTACTTCAGAAGAAGACAGATATTGAAAAATTTCTTCAGAATGATGAACCGGTATAGACCCAATACTATTTTGATTATGCGACACCACGTCCGCTTCATGATAACGGACATCCAAAGCAGGCTTGAAAATTTGCACTTTTTGTTTGGCAATTTTAGCACGATTCAATCTCCGAATCAGCTCCTCCGTTTTTCCCGAAAACATTGAGCCACAAATAACTTCTATCCAACCAGTTTTAGGGTCTTTATTTCTCTCAATCTGATGTTCAATAAACATTTTTTTATTTTTTTTGCGTTTTAATATAAATTGGCAATATAGTTGCAGGAGATTTTAGAATCCATTGCCCTATTTTATAATAATAGATTTTTATCAAATACTGAGGTTTCACCAAATCAAAGTACAAAACAAACGAATTTACTCATGTCGAACAAATTGAATTTGTCTGCGATTGAAAAATACAGCAAAAATTATGCAGCGAAGCTCTGTGATACATTCTTTTCATCTAACCAAATGATTAGTGGCAAACAAATACTGACGCTCAGCTCTGTACAACAAGTAAATTTGCTGACTATCAAATCTTTGTATGACAAGTGGCAGGCAGAAACCCAACGATTGAGAAGTCCATATTTTGATTTTAATTCGGAAGAAGTACAGCAGGCTTTGAAAATATTTATGAATACCGTTTCGCAGTTTATTTCTGTCAAAAGAGAAAATTTCGAACCACTCTTGGTCGATTCGGTGGGGGAAACATTGGTATTATTATTAGAACCACAGACGTTTTATAAAGAAATGATGCGGGATTTGCCCAACTTCAAATTTAGTCAGGCAAATATTACCCCTATTGCAAAATATGTTTTAATCAATAGAGATATATTGCCCAAATTACTTCTCAAACTGAATGGACAAGAGTTCGTCTTTGTCAATCAAGCAATGAATTGGGTCGATGAAATTCCGTTTGTTGCTGAAAATCCTGATAGATATTTGGCTCAATTTTCTGAAATATTACCGATTCCAAATGATTTGATACAAGGGGTACAATCTGTCAGCCCAGAGCCGTTGGCTTCTAAATCGTTTTTTGATTTAGAAATCTCTCCCATGTCTCCCTCGCATGAGGCAAGCACACCAAATATCCCTGAAATAAAGCCTGAAATATATTCGCCAAAACCAATTGAATTGGGAGATAATACTTCGATTTATCAGAAGAAAATAGACACCATAAGCGAAGTCATCGCTGAAAGAAACCAGACAAAAGAGCAAGATTCTGTTCGATTGAATGAAAAATTGGGAAGTGAGCATAAATCACTCAATGATCAAATGCACAATCAATCATTGGTAGATTATCACCAACAGAACCGAATCGAAGGAATTGCCGGGGCGATTTCTCTCAATCAACGATATTTATTCACCAATCACCTATTCGGAGGCAATATTCAAGCATTTTCTCATGCTTTGGAAGAACTAGAACTATGTAAAGACTTTGGTGAGGCGAAAGAGCTAATTTTGAAAAAATATGTACCGAGGTATATGTGGGCCATTACAAGTGCAGAAGCAGAAGAGTTTTTTGAGATTGTGAAAAGACGATTCAGTTAATTTCGTTTTTTTTTGATACTTAGCAATAATTTGGCTAATTTGTCCAAAAATTTGCTGTATGACTAAAAAATATCTTACTATCCCTTGCTCGTTGGAGCAAGGAAGAATATCTTGTATAGTTATTATTATGTTTGTTTTTATCCATTTTTGGGCAAAAGCATCTTCCGAGCCGTTCCCTATCGGAGCCAGGAGTTGGGCATTAGGCAATGCCAATGTTTCTCTCATAGACCCCAATGCTTTTTTCAATAATCCTGCTTCAATGGCTTTTTTAGAAAACAAAGTGTTGTCGGCATCTTGTCACATTCCCTTTGGATATACCGATTTGAAAACAATGTCTTTGGCAGGTATTTTTTCGTTTGGGACGAATGCTTTGGGGATAGGAATGATGAAATTCGGAGATAAACTATTCAATCGGCAAAATATTGGCTTGGCGTATGCCAAAAGAAACAATAGAATTGCCCTTGGAGGGAAAATATCTTTGCTTCAAGAAAACATTATTGATGAAAGAACCCATAGTACTTTTATAAGCGAATTTGGCATTTATACTAAAATTTCTTCCAAACTATCTTTGGGATTTCATGCCCATAATTTAACACGAGCCGCTCTTCGTCCAACAGAGAAAATACCGACCACTTTACGATTAGGGCTATCCTTTTTACCCACTAATCAGATACTTTTAGTAATTGAGGCAGAAAACCAAATATCCAATCACACACAAGTAAAAGCAGGATTGGAATATCAAATCATCAAAAATGTTTATCTTCGTACCGGAATTTCAACAGCTCCTATTCTTGCCCATTTTGGGTTTGGAATTCGGAAAAAGCAATTCCTTTTTGATGCAGCCTTGATAGCCCACTCAACCTTAGGAACATCGAGCCATTTTACAGTAAGTTATTATCTAAATTAAAAGTAAAAACGAATGAAAATTGCATTTTTTAATACTAAAAGCTTTGACAAAACTTTTTTTGACCGATATAATTCAAAACATACAATCACCTATTTTGAAGCTCCGCTCAACCAAGACACCGTGAAATTAACAGAAGGATTTGAAGCCATCTGTATTTTTGTCAATGACCACGTTACGGCGAAAGTCATCGAAATATTGTCGTCATTTGGTATTCGACTAATCGTTTTACGTTGTGCGGGATTCAACAATGTAGATTTAATCGCCGCCAAAAAAGCCGGAATTACGGTCGTTCGAGTGCCAGCGTATTCTCCGCATGCAGTGGCAGAACATGCCGTT
The DNA here is from genome assembly GCA_964444025.1 of uncultured Emticicia sp. GTDB lineage: Bacteria > Bacteroidota > Bacteroidia > Cytophagales > Spirosomataceae > Emticicia. The sequence continues at coordinate 5,337 of CAYUFZ010000053.1, read as the reverse complement.
GCACTACTCATGACTTTGAACCGCAAAACACATAAGGCCTATAACCGAATCAGAGAAGGCAACTTTACTTTGGATAAATTAATGGGATTTGACCTTTATCAAAAAACCGTGGGGGTCATTGGGACTGGCAAAATTGGAGAAGTATTTGCAAAAATCATGTTGGGTTTCGGAGCAAAAATAAAAGCATTTGATGTTTTACCCAATAAGGCATTAGAAGATTTAGGAGTACAATATTTGAGCATTGACGATGTTTTGATGCAATCTGACATTATTTCTTTGCATTGCCCTCTCAATGAGCATACCAAGCATCTTATCAACGTACAATCTATTTCTCAGATGAAAAACGGCGTCATGCTAATCAATACCAGCCGAGGAGGCTTAATAGATACGCAAGCCGTAATAGACGGGCTTAAAAATAAAAAAATTGCCTATTTGGGTTTAGATGTTTATGAACAAGAAGAAAATGTTTTTTTTCAAGACCATTCCGAAGAAGTGATGCAAGATGATACTTTGGCAAGATTGATGAGTTTTCCGAATGTTTTGATTACTTCGCATCAAGGCTTTTTTACAGAAGAGGCACTCACACAAATTGCCTTAATTTCTTTATCAAATATTTCAGATTTTGAAAATGGGAAGTATTCAGGGAATGAGCTTTGATGATTTAGAAAAATATATTTGTATTCACAAAAATTAAACTTTTAAAATTTATGAAAATTGTATCATTTTTTGCAGGAGCTGGTGGGTTAGACCTTGGCTTTCAAAAAGCCGGTTTTGATGTAATATGGGCGAACGAATATGATAAAGAAATTTGGGAAACATACGAAAAAAATCATCCACATACATATTTAGACAAACGAAGTATTGTAGATATTCCCGCATCAGAAGTCCCTGATTGTGACGGCATCATTGGAGGTCCTCCATGCCAAAGTTGGAGCGAAGCCGGAGCTATGAAAGGAATTGCGGATAAAAGAGGTCAATTGTTTTATGATTTTATTAGAATTTTAGAATCTAAACAACCTAAATTTTTTTTAGCAGAAAACGTAAGTGGAATGCTATTGGATAGACATTCCGAGGCTCTAAATAACATTAAAGAGTTATTTAGAAATGCTGGTGTTGGCTATGAATTATCAGCAGAAATGGTGAATGCCGCCGACTATAATGTTCCTCAGGATAGAAAAAGATTAATCTTTGTTGGAATAAGAAAAGATTTGAGATTTCAATATGAGTTTCAAAAACCAGATTTTCCTAAAATAACCCTTCAAGATGCAATTTATGATTTAAAAGACTCTGTATTAGCCGCATTGCCATATAATAAAACTAATGGAAACCAATGTTTACTCCCAAATCATGAATATATGATTGGAGATTTCTCTAGTATTTTTATGTCTAGAAATCGAGTAAGAAACTGGAACGAGCAATCCTTCACAATCCAAGCAGGTGGACGACATGCTCCTATACATCCTCAGGCTCCGAAAATGCAATTTATTGAGCAAAATGTTAGAATTTTTGTACCTGGACAAGAGCATTTATACAGAAGACTGAGTGTCAGAGAATGTGCAAGAATACAAACATTTCCAGATGATTTTATTTTTTATTATAATAGTGTCCCTGCAGGGTATAAAATGATTGGAAATGCTGTCCCTATAAATTTAGCAAAATTTTTGGCAGGAACAATCCGGACTCAAATAGAAAATCAAGAAAAATTACTTAAACTATCAATAAAACATAGACAAGAAGTTGAAGTATGACAAATATTCTAAAAGCTATTCATAATATTATTCATCAGCGTTCATTTGAAACTAAAAGTAATTCTATTGCTAAAAATAGGGCAAATAGTATGGGAGATGCTCTCGAAAATTATATCAAAGATGCTTTTGCGGGAACATTTGGCATAGAGGACGAAATTGAAAAAATGCGAATTTATAATCAATATTTTTCATGGCTTGGTTCTCAAAATAATCCGCCAGATATAATGATAAAATCTGGTGATGCAATAGAGGTTAAAAAGATTCAAAATGCACAAAGTAGTATTGCATTAAATAGTAGTTATCCTAAAGCAGAACTATACGCTTCTAGCCCAATGATTACCCAAGATTGTAAAAATTGCGAAAATTGGGAAAGAAAAGATATTGTTTATTGTATTGGAAATACTACAAATGAAAATATAAAATCTCTCTGGATGGTTTATGGAAACCTATATGCGGCAAAACATGAAACCTATGAGCGTATCAAAAATACAATTTCAAGAGGAATAAATTCAATTCCTGATGTAGTGTTTTCTGATACAAAAGAACTAGGTCGAGTCAATCAAGTAGATCCTCTTGGAATTACAAACTTAAGGGTAAGGGGAATGTGGCAAATTGAAAATCCTAAAAAGGTATTCAACTATTTACATGAGTCCCAAAATTATGATTTTGAACTAGTATGTATCGTTTCCAAGGATAAATATTATGCTTTTCCAATAGAAGATATACTTCAACTCGAAGGTATAAATATTGAAAATTTCAAAATTGAAGATAAATTAATAAAAGACCCGAATAATCCAGCTAGATTAGTAGATATTAAATTAATTACTTACATCTTAAAATAGCATTCTTTCCCCATGATTCAGTCTGATACACTCGAGTTTTTACGTGCCTTAAAAGAAAACAACAACAAACCTTGGTTTGACGAAAATCGTAAAGTATATGAAATGGCAAAAAAGGATTTTGGACAATTGGTACATCAATTGATTAAAGGAGTAGAAAGTTTTGATAAATCGGTAGAGGAGGCTGCCTTAGAAGTGAAAAACTGCACTTTCAGAATCAATCGAGATGTTCGCTTTTCAAAAAACAAAGACCCTTATAAGACTAATTTTGGAGCATTTATCAGCAAAGGCTCCAAAAAAATCAATGCCGCAGGTTATTATATTCACCTTGAACCAGAGGCTTGCTTCATCGCTGGCGGTCTTTGGATGCCCGAACCCGATGATTTAAAAAAAATCCGTTCGGAAATTGACTATCATTGGGAAGAATTTCAATCCATTATTGATTCTGTTGATTTTAGAGAAAATTTTCCCCGAGGAATAGATAGAGAAGTGGCTACTGTTCGTCCTCCCAAGGGATATGATGAATCTAACCCAGCAATTGAATACATCAAACTGAAAAGTTTTACAGTTTCTGCTGAGGTTGAATCAAATAGGTGTATGCAACAATCATTTGCCGACAATATGATTCAAAAATTCAGTACTTTGGAGCGATTGGTAAATTTTTTGAATCGTGCGATAGAATCATAGAATATCTTTCAGCTCAATCAGTCGTTCTATTTCAAAAGTTGGTTTGGCATCGATACTTATTTTTTCGGGATTGTAAAAAACAGTATCCATTTCGATAGTCTTCGCCCCCAAAATATCGGCTTCATAATTATCGCCAATCATCAAACTTTCTACCAGTTGAGCATTGGTTGTACGCAGGGCATATCTGAATATTTCAATATTCGGCTTTCTGCTGCCGGCAACTTCATTGGTAATAATTTCTCCGAAATAATGGTGTATTTCGGAGCTTTTCATTTTATTTACTTGAACTTCTTGCCAGCCATTACTGATGATATGTAGCTGATAATGAGGCAATAAATAATCCAAAACTTCTACAGCTCCTTCAATCAAATGGGCTTTATTCGGCAATATTCCCAAAAAATGTTCATTTATTTTCAAACCCAAAGCCTCATCTGCCTCCACCCCAAGATTCGTTAAGGTATCTCGAAAACGTCTTCTTCTAAGCTCTTCGTGTGTAATAACATTTGACTCCAGCCAACTCCAATATTGCTTGTTGATTTTCGAAAACTCCTGATAAAAAAATTCAAACTCATGTATCAATTCATCGAGCTTGAAGGTATCATAAATTTCTAAGAGACACTCTTTGGAGTTTTTTTCAAAGTCCCAAAGAGTGTGGTCAAGGTCAAAGAATAAATGTTTGTATTTCATAGAAATTTAGGCATCCTTTGGTTTAAATTTCAACTGCAAACGTTCCACTGGTTGATTATTTATCAAATGACTTTCAACAATTTCTTTCACATCTTCTGGCTGAACATGCCCGTACCAAACCCCTTCTGGATACACCACCACTGATGGACCAAAAGCACAGGTATCCAGACAGCCCGCTCTTTGGGCACGGATTTCAGTCAATAAATCTTTATTTTTTAATTCTTCTTTGAAAGCATCTACCAAAGCCATTCCTCGTTCGCTTCCGCAACATTTTTTTGGTGCATCTTTATCATTGGCACAAATAAATACGTGTTTTGAGAATTTCATTGTTGGTTTTATTTAAAGTTAATCAATTTTATTCCAAATTTCCCAAGCCTTTTCTGCTTGAAGATGTAGCATTGCTAAGCCATTATGTGTTTTTGCTCCTTTTTCCTTTCCCTTTTCGAGAAATAATGTTTCTAATGGATTATAAACCAAATCGTACAAATAATGTTTATCTGTCAATAATTCGTAAGGAATATCTGGGCATTGGTCTGACTTCGGGTACGTACCTACGGGAGAACAATTGATAATTAATCGATAATCTGAAATATAATCCATTACTTGTGCATAGGAGACCGACTCTTCCGTTGGTTTTCGTGATACTATTTTGTATGAAATTCCTAAATCTTCCAAGGCAGCAATGACGGCTTTCCCTGCTCCACCATTACCCAACACCAATGCTTGTAAACCTTTTTCTGCTTTTATAAAATCTTCGAGAGATAGCTTGAATCCATAATAATCCGAATTATAGCCTATTTTTTTTCCATCTTTCCCAAACTTAACGACATTGACAGCACCTACTTTGGAAGCCGACGCATCTAAATCATCTAAAAACGGCATAATCGCTTGTTTGTGAGGGATGGTTACGTTGAGGCCTTTGATGGCAGGATTTTTGAATAAATCCGACACTTCCGTGATATTTTCAATTTCAAACAATTGATAGTTATTTTCCGTTGAGATGCCCAATTGCTCAAATTTCTCTGTGAAATATTTTTTAGAGAAAGAATGTCCGAGAGGAAAACCGATTAATCCGTAAGTATTCATTCGATAGATTAAGGAAAAATAGATAAAAATAAAAGAAACAAAACACACAGACCCGATTCGAAACAACGCTCTCCAATCAAATCTGTGTGTTTAAACAGAAGTATTAAATTAATTTTTTGAAAATTTTGCTTTTGCAATACCCAAAATCATGGGGAGAATAGAAACAAATACAATTCCCAAGACAACCTTTTCAAAATTAGCTTTTACCCAATCATTTGAACCCAAAAAGTAGCCAATGAGCGTAATACTCGTAACCCATAAAACAGCCCCTAAAATACAAAAAATAATGT
>CAYUFZ010000052.1:12843-15127 GCA_964444025.1 uncultured Emticicia sp. | reverse complement strand
TATGCCTGGAGCAAATGATGAAAGAGAAAATACGTTGAACTCGTTGTTGGTCGAAATGGATGGCTTTGGCTCTGATGCTGGAATTATTATTTTGGCGGCTACCAATAGACCAGATGTTTTGGATTCGGCTTTGATGCGTCCAGGAAGATTCGATAGACAAATAAGTGTCGATACGCCTGATATTATTGGTAGAGAGGCGATTTTTAAGGTTCACATGAAGCCTTTGAAATTGTCTTCGGACATTGATATTAAAAAATTGGCAGCACAAACGCCTGGTTTTGCTGGAGCGGAGATTGCAAATGTTTGTAATGAAGCCGCTCTGTTGGCAGCAAGACGTGGCAAAACTGCTATCGAAATGGTTGATTTTCATGATGCGATAGATAGGGAGATAGGTGGATTAGAAAAGAAAAATAAACTCATTTCACCAGAAGAAAAGGAAATTGTGGCTTATCACGAAGCGGGTCATGCAGTAGCAGGTTGGTTTTTAGAGCATGCCAATCCTTTGGTGAAGGTAAGTATCGTACCAAGAGGAATTGCCGCTTTGGGCTATGCTCAGTATTTGCCTAAGGAACAGTATTTGTATCGAACTGAGCAGTTATTGGATGAAATGTGTATGACACTGGGCGGAAGAGCAGCAGAAGAGGTGGTGTTTGGTAAAATTTCAACTGGAGCTTTGAGCGATTTGGAAAGAATTACCAAAAGTGCTTATGGAATGATTAGTATTTATGGCATGAATGATAAAATCGGAAATGTATCTTACTATGATTCGAAGGGACAAGGGGAAATGTCTTTCACTAAGCCTTATTCTGATGCAACAGCTCAGCTAATTGATGAAGAAGTAAAAAAATTAATCGAAGAAGCTTATACTCGAACCAAAAACTTATTGATTGAAAAACGAGAAGAATTGGAAAGGATTGCCAAGCAATTGCTTGAAAAAGAAATATTGTATCAATCGGATTTGGTTGATTTAATAGGAAAGCGTCCTTTTGAAAAATTAACCAATTATCAGGAGTTCATGGATAAGAAGGATACCGTTGTAGAAGAGGTGAAAGAAGAAGTTGAAGAACAGAAAGCGTCGGCAGAATAAAAAATAAAAAGCACTCAAAATATTTATTTTGAGTGCTTTTTGCTTATTTTGAACTCAATATTGCAACAGTTAGCCTCGAAACACAGACAAGCTTATCCTCTTCATTCGTGATTTTTATATCCCAGATTTGAGTGGTACGGCCGACATGAATAGGCGTAACTTTGCCATAAACCCAGCCAGAACTAACCGAACGAATATGATTGGCATTGATTTCCAGACCGACTGCCCGTTGATGCTTGGGGTCATCTAAAGTAAGATAGGATGCAACACTCCCCAAGGTTTCTGCCAATACTACCGAAGCTCCGCCATGTAAGATTCCGAAGGGTTGATGGGTTCGTTGATCGACTGGCATTCGAGCAGTAACAAACTCGTCTCCAATCTCTAAAATTTCTATACCTAAATGTTGGGATAGGGTAGGCTTGGTGAAAATTTCTGATTCTTCTAATTTAAGGTGTTTTTTAAACATAATTTTATTGTTTGAATATTCAGCCAAAGATTTTGTAATTTTGCGAAAAAATTGACAATATACCTGCAATTTTATAAATATACTTAGGATTCTCAAAGAATTTAACAAAAATAGATTTTATCATTAAAAATATTTAAGCTTTGCATACCAAAACGATTTACTTGATTCGCCACGGCGAAACAAAATATAATAAAATGGGGGTTGTTCAAGGAAGTGGCATTGACTCAGATTTGAATGAAACTGGCTTCGCCCAAGCAAGGTCATTTTATGAATATTATAAGCATATTCCTTTCGATAAAATCTATACCTCATGCTTGAAAAGAACGGTGCAATCTGTTAGACAATTTATTGATTTGGAAATTCCACACGAGTCTTTGCCAGGCTTAAATGAAATCAGTTGGGGGGAAAAAGAAGGGAAAGTGCCAAATTATTTAGAAGACCAAACTTATTTAGAGACTATCGCTGGATGGAGTCGGGGAGAAACTCATATTCCTGCGGCACCAAACGGAGAATCTCCTGAAGATGTTTTGGCTCGACAAAAAGTGGCTTTTCAATACATTTTGAGCCAAACAGAAGAAAAAACAATCCTTGTCGCCATGCACGGCAGAGCCATTAGAATACTTTTGACGCATCTTTTGGACTTGCCATTGTCGAAGATGGACACATTTGGGCATCAGAATTTGTGTTTGTATTTGCTTCATTTTCAGGATGATACCCAGAAATTTGAGTTA
>CAYUFZ010000052.1:9729-12833 GCA_964444025.1 uncultured Emticicia sp. | reverse complement strand
AATGATGTAAGGCATTTGTTGAAATAATGTAATACTAGGAAATGACAAAAAATCAATTATATTGGCTTTTTCAACTGTTAGGCTGGGGTTTGTATTTTGGGAATGAAATATTTGTATATATCATACAATATGGGGAATACCAAGATTATTTTATTTTAGAAGCCATCGCCAATATATTTTTAGCTATTTTATTAACACACACATTTCGTGCTATTGTAAAAAAATTCAATTGGATTACACTTCCCTTACCTCGTCTGATTTTGAGGATTTTGATAGGTCTTTTATTGATGACAACTTGTTTGGTAGCCCTAAATATACCGATGGATAGCCGATATACGGGTGATATTTTAGCTAGAAATCCAATTTTAAGCATAGAATATTTCATTAATCTGAGCAAACCTATTCAAGTATGGCTTTTGATTTATATTTTTTACCACTATTCTGAAGAAAAAGTTCAAAAAGAATTAGAACAAATCAAACTCAAGTCTTCTATCAAGGAAACTGAGGCAAAAGTACTGAAAGCACAAATGAACCCACATTTCATGTTCAATGCTCTCAACAGTATTCGTGCTTTGGTATTTGAAGACCCAGATAAAGCCCAACAAAGCATTACACAATTATCAAATATTCTAAGAAGCTCACTCATCGCCGACCGTCGAACCACCATTAGCTTGAAAGAAGAACTAAAAACCATTGAAGACTACTTGGCATTGGAAAAGGTTCGATACGAAGAAAGATTGCAAAGTACTTGGGACATTGATGAGCAGGCACTCGGAATTCAAGTGCCTCCTATGATGCTACAAACATTGGTCGAAAATGCTATTAAACATGGGGTACAAAAAGCAATTGGTTGGGGGTTTGTAGAGATTTATGCCCAAATTATCAAGCAAAAACTACATATCAGAATCAGAAATACGGGGGAATTAACCAGTACAGATTCCCATGCAGAAGTAGGGGGATTTGGACTAAAAAATACAAGGCAGCGGCTTGAAATTCTATATGGACAGGAGGCAAGCTTTAGTATATACCAAGAAAATGAGTGGGTGGTTTGTGCCGAAATTATTCTACCCGCCTAAGACATCTTTTTTGTCCGAATGATTGATAATCTTCTTTTTTGTCTCAGCAATTCTTTTAATGATAGATTTTAATGGGAACATTTGCCGTTGATGTTCGGAAAAATTGTATATTTGAAACTATTATTCAGCTCTAAACAATAAAACAAACGCCATTCTCTTCTGCATCTCCCGAAGAGAAAACGTCTTTGGACGAATAGAGGCTTGTTGCCCTTACTGCTCGAATAATATTCTCTGATTTTTTAAATATTAAAATACAATTATGAATCGTAGAGACGCAATTCAACGTGCCACGATGCTCCTTGGTGGGGTGCTTGCGGCACCAATCATGGCGGGGGCTATGGGTGAAGTTCTAAATACGGGTGAAAGTTTACCTATAACAGCCACCCAAGAATCTCTTTTGGCAGAGCTTGCCGATGTGATTATTCCAGATACGAAAACCCCTGGTGCCAAAGCCGCAGGAGTAGAGAAGTTTATTGTTAGGGTTATGAGAGATTGTTATGAAAAATCCGAACAAGAGAAGTTCTATGCTGGATTATCCAAGTTAAGTGCCGATGGTCAAGCTCGTTTTGGAAAGGGTTTTGCTGAATTGGCTAATGAACAAAAAATTGAATTAGTAAAGCAAACAAGTCTGGAAAATAAACCATTTTTCCTCATGATGAAGTCATTGACAGTTACGGGGTATTTTATCTCTGAAATAGGGGCAACTCAAGCATTGGAGTATGTTGCCATTCCAGGAAGATTTGAGGCTTGTATTCCGCTGAAGCCTGCTCAAAAAGCATGGGCAATATGATTTTTGAGATTTCTATAAGTTTTTATTAATCGTTCAATCAAAAGATATTTATTAAACAAGACAAATGGCAAACTTAAATATAGATTCTGTAAAAGAGCAAACCTATGATGCAATCGTAGTTGGCTCGGGTATCAGTGGAGGATGGGCAGCTAAAGAGCTGACAGAGAAAGGGTTGAGAGTATTGATGCTGGAGAAGGGAAAGCAGTTAGAACACGTAACTGGCTATGAAAATGCAATGAAAAACCCTTGGGAAAGTCAATACAATGGAAGATTGACGGTGGCTCAGAAAGAAAGTCATCCAAAATTATCGAGAGATTATCCATACAACGAAATGACCGAAAAGTATTGGATGAATGATTCGGATTCATTATACAAAGAAGAAAAAAGATTTGATTGGTATCGCCCGAATATTGTTGGGGGAAAGTCTATCATGTGGGGCAGACAATCGTATCGTTTGAGCGACATTGATTTTGAAGCCAATGCAAGGGATGGAATTGCGATAGATTGGCCGATTCGTTATAAAGATATTGCTCCGTGGTATTCGTATGTTGAAAAATTTGTAGGGATTTCAGGAGAAAAACTCAATTTACCGCAATTGCCAGATAGTGAATTTTTGCCTCCGATGGAAATGTATTGTGTGGAAAAAGAAGTACGTAGAAGAATCGAAAAGAATTTTCCGGGTAGAGTCATGACGATTGGTCGGGTGGCGAATTTATCAGAAGCTCGTAAGGAGCAATTAGGTATTGGTCGTGCGGCTTGTCAATATAGAAATAAATGTTCGTTGGGCTGTCCTTTTGGAGCGTATTTTAGTACTCAATCTTGTACATTGCCGCCCGCAGCCAAAACTGGCAGATTGACTCTTCGCCCAGATTCGGTTGTTCGAGAAATTATTTATAATGAAGCTACTCAGAAAGCAACGGGTGTTCGTATCGTTGATTCTGTAACCATGCAAGAAAGAGAGTTTTATGCTAAAATAATCTTTGTTTGTGGAAGCACCATTGGCTCTGCTGTATTGATGTTGAATTCGACCTCAAACAGATTCCCGAACGGATTTGGAAATGATTCGGGACAATTGGGGCATAATTTGATGGATCATCATTTCAGAATTGGTGCAGCAGGTGAGTGGGAAGGCGACTTGGATAAATACTATTATGGTCGTCGTGCCAATGGAATATACGTGCCTCGTTATAGAAATATTGGAAGCGACAAACGTGAATATTTGAGAGGCTTTGGATATC
>CAYUFZ010000052.1:5793-9719 GCA_964444025.1 uncultured Emticicia sp. | reverse complement strand
ATCAAGGAGGGGGAAGTCGTCAGGGATGGCAAAGAAATGTAGCAGAGTTGAGCTTTGGTGCTGATTTTAAAGAAGAACTAACCAAACCAGGTATTTGGACGATGGGTCTAGGCGGATTTGGAGAAACCTTGCCTTATTTCGATAATAAAGTTTATTTACACCCAACAGAAAAAGATAAATGGGGAATGCCATTGGCTGTATTTGATGCAGAATTGAAGGAAAATGAGAAAAAAATGCGTATCGATATGCAAAATGATGCCGTTGAAATGCTCGAAAAATCTGGATTGAAAAATGTAAAAGGATATGATAGGGGCTCTTATTTGGGAATGGCAATCCATGAAATGGGAACTGCCCGAATGGGAAAAGACCCTCGTACTTCTGTTCTTAATGCTAATAACCAAGTGCATGCTGCCAAAAATGTTTTTGTTACGGATGGCTCGTGTATGGTTTCTGCCTCGTGTGTGAATCCTTCTCTTACCTACATGGCTCTGACGGCAAGGGCTGCTAGCTTTGCTGTAAGCGAGCTGAAAAAGAAAAATTTATAATACTGCGTACACGACTGTTTCCAAATAATAGGAAACAGTCGTTTGTTTTTTGCCTTAGCTAAATTTATGAATATTCGATTAAGTATAGTGGTTTTATTTGCAGGGGTTTTGCTGGTTTCTGTATTGTCTTGTCGCCGTGAGCCGGAAGGTAGAGTTTTAGCTAAAAACTATTGTGGTTCTTGTCATTATTTTCCTGAGCCTAATTTACTTGATAAAAATGCCTGGAAAGATAATGTTTTGCCGAATATGGCACAAAAATTAGGATTGCAAATCATCAATGGAGAGGCTTATCCTTCTGTCGTGAAAGGCGAAAATAATCAATATACTAGTGGGTCGGCAATTGCTTTGGAGGATTGGGATAAAATAGTGGAGTATTATATGTCGTCAGCTCCCGAGATGCTTCCAAAACAAGATAGAGGGGCTATTACGGCTTGGTCGGATGTATTTGAGTCAAAAGTAATTTATACTCCAAAAAATAGTTTCCCATCAGAAACTTTTATCAAAATTGAGCCTAAAAATCATCGAATTTTAGCCGCAAGTGATGGATTATTTAGAATTTTTGACCGAAATTTGACAGAAATTTCTTCTCAAAAAATCACCGAGGTAATCTCTAATATGAATTTTTCAGAGGCGACTAAAGACAATACAACGTTAGAAGGCGTACTGACGAATATTGCCGTGCTGAATCCGACTGACTTGAAAAGAGGTACAGTTCATTCATTTTCATTGGGAAAGACCCTGACTGTAACAAATAAAATTCTTGATAATTTGCCTAGACCTGTACAAACGAATATAGCAGATTTTGATAAAGATGGCTTGCCAGATTATTTAGTTTGTGGATATGGAAATACAAATGGAGGATTGTATTGGTTCAAAAACAAAGGAAACAAGACTTATGAAACAAAGATAATTCGTGAATTCCCGGGAGCAATCAAAGCAGTTTTGACGGATGAAAACAAAGATGGTCTGACAGATATTTGGGTACTTTTTGCCCAAGCAAAAGAAGGCTTGTATCTTTTTACGAATCGAGGGAATGGACAATTTGAGGAACAAGAAATTATAGGTTTTTCGCCACTCAATGGCTCTTCCTATTTTGAATTAGTAGATTTTAACAAAGATGGATTCCAAGACATTGTCTATACTGCAGGCGATAATGCCGATTTGACAGGTACTGTTTTGAAACATTACCACGGAATATACATTTATCTCAACGACGGAAAGAATCATTTCACCCAAAAGTATTTTTACCCCTTACACGGAGCGTTTAAAGCTTTAGTAAGAGATTTTGACAAAGATGGCGACTGGGATATTGCGGCTATTTCTTATTTTCCAGACAGAAAAAATCAGCCTCAGGAGGGCTTCGTTTTACTAAAAAATAAGGAAAATTTTCAATTTGAAGCAGCATCGGTACACGGTGTCGAAACGGGAAAATGGCTGGTGATGGATGCAGGAGATTTGGATGGAGATGGCGATGAAGATATACTTCTGGGAAGCTACGACCAAATGAAAAGAGGGGTACGTAGTCGTGAAAAAGAAGATACTTCGTTACTATTTTTGAAAAATAATACAATAAAATAAATCCTTTCGGGGATTTTTTTTTATTAAATGTCATTGAAACAATTAATTTGTTTTTTTAGTAATAATTTTTTAAAAAATTGTGTTATTTTAATTCAAAAAAGAGTAGATTTGTTGAAGACAAATAAAATAATTGAAAAGGAAATTTTCAATCTAAAACTTAAAATGTACAATGGAATTAGCAATTCATAATTGGATGCGAGCTGAGCCTATTGAGCAAACAATCCGACGCATCGCTCAATTGGGTTACGAAAATATCGAAATACAAGGGACTCCCGAATTTTATGATACTAAAAAAATTTCAGAACTTCTGAAAGAATATCAATTGAAATGTTGGGGTTCGGTGACATTGATGTTGGAAGATAGAAATTTATTAGCCAAAGATAAAAATCAACGAGCAAAGTCTGTTCAGTACGTGAAAGATGTCGTTAGAATGGTACGTGAGCTTGATGGGAAGATGGTATCGGTTGTTCCGGCAACAGTCGGAAAAATTATTCCTGACGGCCGACCCGAGGAAGAATGGCAATGGGCAGTAGAGGGAATGCAAGAAATATATGAATATGCAGAAAATGTTGGCATTTTGATTGGAATTGAGCCTATTAATCGTTTTGAAACGTATTTTGTGAATCGTGGCGACCAAGCATTGGCATTAGCCAAAGCGACAGGCCCTAATTGCGGCGTTTGTTTGGATACTTTTCACATGAATATTGAAGAAGAGGATATGTTTGATGCCATTAGACGTGCGAAGGGACGTTTGGTTGGTTTCCATGTAGCAGATAATAATCGTATGGCACCAGGAATGGGAAAATTAGATTGGGTAAAAATCGTTGAAACACTTAAAGAAATTGAATATGACAAGATTCTTTCGGTCGAATTTTGTCCGCCATTAGATAGAACGCCTGCAAACCCTTATCCAAATTCAATTGACTTGAATCCAGAAGGGTTGAGTCCAGAACAAAAGAAGTTTTTGGAAGACCATGGAAGCTCGGCTGTTACGGAAGAGTTTTATGCCATGCTTACCAGAAAATCGGTAGAAACGCTTAGACCATTAATTACAAAGAAATAGAATGAAAATTACAAATGTAGAAGCTTTTTGGCTTCGATGTCCGATACCTTTTGAAAAACAACATGTTTCGGATTATGGAAGGTTATCGAACTTTGACATGACCTTGGTTGTCATTACTACCGAAAATGGATTACAAGGTTTTGGTGAGGCAAAGGCAGCTGTTGGCTCTTCGGGAGAGTGTGCTTCGATTGTCTCTTGTATAGAAAACGAAATTAAACCTTTACTTTTAGGTAAAGATGCCCGAAATATTACTCGTATTTGGGAACATATTTATAATGGTACAAGAGACCATTATGCTTTGTCTCGTGGACGAAAATTTCCTATTTTAGGAAGAAGAGGACTTACGATTTCGGCATTGAGTGGGATTGATACGGCTCTATGGGATTTGAAAGGAAAAATGCTTGGAGTGCCTGTGGTAGATTTGTTAGGAGGGGCTTGTCGAGAAGAAATGCCAGCTTATGCAAGTGGAGGCTGGGCAAATGAAGAAAATATAGGAGAGCAGCTTTTATCTTATGTTTCGAAAGGTTTTAATGGCGTAAAAATGAGAGTTGGAATCATGGATAATGATGTTCGAACGAGTATTAAAAGGGTATGGGCTGCTCGGATGGCTTTGGGTGAAAATATCAAATTGATGGCGGATGCTCATGGTACTTTTAGTGTGCCAGAGGCTAAGCAATTTTGCAAAGGGGTAGAAGATTGTAATTTATCTTGAGCATGATTCAACGAGTGCACATTACTTA
>CAYUFZ010000052.1:0-5783 GCA_964444025.1 uncultured Emticicia sp. | reverse complement strand
ATTGTAATTTATATTGGTTTGAAGAACCCATTAGTCCAGATAATAGACATGGAACAGCGGAAGTACGTGCCTCTACGACCATCCCGATAGCGGCAGGGGAAAGTGAATATACCGCATTTGATGTAAGAGACCTTATTGAGGTCAGAGCCTTAGACGTAGTGCAGCCTGATTCTGCCATTATCGGAGGTATTACGGAGTCGATGCGGGTGGCTCATTTGGCTCATGCCTATCAATTAGAATTAGCTCCACATTGTTGGGGTTCTGCTTTTTCATTCATGGCGGGTGTAAACGTGGCGTTTGCTGCTCCAGCGGCTACCATTATTGAGTTTTCTTTGGGAGGAAACCCAATGATGTACGATTTAGTAAATGAAAAAATTGAGGCAGTGAATGGAATGATTCAAGTTCCGAAAGCTCCTGATTGGGGTCTGACACCTAATTGGGATTTTGTAAAAGAATTTCGACAATAACACTATCAATAATCAACTCTATTTTTAAACAAAACTATGGCAAAGGCATTGGGCATTAATCATGTAGCTCTTATCGTAGATAATCTGGAAAAAGCTTGTGAATTTTATGAAAAAGAATTGGGTTTGGAACTCATACCTGCTTTTTTATTTGATTATCCGACTGCATTTTTTAAATTTAATGAAACACAGCAGCTTCACCTAACGGAGTGGGATGATGTGTATTCTTTTCGAGGACACATTTGTATTCAAGTAGATGATATAAATGCTATCTTCTTCCGAATGAAAGAATTGGGAGTTATTGATACTTCTCCTTGGGGAAAGGTTCGACAATTACCCGATGGGCCTATTCAAATGTTTGTTCGTGACCCATCTGGAAATTTACTCGAATTGTCGTGTGCTCCTGGTACGGAGATTGACCCAGCTATCTTTGAAGATGA
Source organism: uncultured Emticicia sp. (assembly GCA_964444025.1). Taxonomy (GTDB): domain Bacteria; phylum Bacteroidota; class Bacteroidia; order Cytophagales; family Spirosomataceae; genus Emticicia. Next base: position 4,879 of record CAYUFZ010000052.1, on the reverse strand, counting down.
ACTTTTCCAAGCCGGAATATATGTTTCAGGACGAAATGATTTTCGTGGATATAAGTCAAAAGAGGCAACTTTATATCATTCCTAATGAAAAAAAATATATTGCTTTTAGAAACCATTGCCGATGAGGCAATGGCTCTGCTTCATGCGTCCGAAAATATTGATATTTTTACTGCGTTTGGCGAAAAAAGTTTGGAGGATATTCTTGCCCAAAATTCTATTCATGCAGTCATTACTCGTGGAAAAGGTCAGGTCAATGCGACTTTGATGGACGCTTGTCCTATGTTGCAAGTAGTTGCTAGGTGTGGTGTAGGATTGGATAATGTGGACGTAGCTGGTGCAACTGCTCGTCAAATAAAAGTAGTGAACGCCCCTGGCTCGAATGCCTCAACAATCGCCGAACATACTATTTCGTTGATGTTGATGTTGCAAAGGAATATGTATCGTTCGATTAATGAAGTAAAAGCAGGGAATTGGAATTGGCGTAATCAGTTTGAGGGGGATGAAGTTGGTGGAAAGAAAATAGGTATTTTAGGACTAGGAAATATAGGGAAAAGGGTTGCTAAAATTGCTGATGCTCTTGGTATGAACGTTGCTTATTGGAATAGAAGGGAGCTGGATGTGCCTTATGAATTTAGTTCTTTAGATAATCTCCTTAAAACCTCTGATATCATTAGCATTCATTTACCTTTTGTTCCTGAAACGAATGGATTGATAGGGGCAAAAGAATTTGATTTGATGAAGTCTAATGCCTTGATAATCAATACAGCTCGTGGAAATATTCTTAATCAAGAAGAATTGTATGATGCCTTGATTCATAAAAAAATTGCAGGATTTGCAGCGGATGTGTTGATACAAGAACCTCCAGCAGAGGATACTCCGTTGTTGGGATTGCCTAATGTGCTTGTCACTGCTCATGTTGGGAGTTTAACATCGACGACATATACCAATATGTGCGTTTCGACTGTGAAAAATGTTCTGGCAATTTTGGAAGGGCGAGAACCACAAATCGAGTGTATTTTTAATAGAAATTATTTGAATGGCTGAGGAGTTTTTTTCGTAATTATCCATTTTTAATAAATAACCCTAACAAATGAAATCAACTTTACCCCAAAAAAGCGTCATAGTTGCTTTTGTCGTTTTATCAGTTTTGCTTTTCTCAAATAAGCAAAAATTAGTCAATATTTTCGCCGAAAATCCTAAAATTGATAGATTAAAGCTTCAAGAAGGTTTCAAAGCCGAACATTTAATCAGTCCATCGGAAAAGGGTTTAGGCTCTTGGGTGTCCATGACTTTTGACGACAAAGGGCGTATGATTGTCTCAGACCAATATGGAGGATTGTATCGTTTGAAAATCCCTGCCATTGGTTCGGGGAATAATCAAATTGATATTGAAAAATTAAGCATTGGCAAAGACTCATTGGTTATGGGGGCAGCTCACGGATTGCTTTATGCCTTCAATAGTTTGTATGTAATGGTCAATAATCGTCCGAGCAAACAATTGCCTAAAACCAGTGGATTTTACAGAATTCAGGATTTGGATGGGGATGATAAATTTGATAAAGTTACTTTGTTAAAAGAATTTAAGGGGGAAGGAGAGCATGGCCCTCATAGTGTCATTTTAGCACCCGACAAAAAATCTTTATTTGTTATTTCCGGAAATCATACAGACGTTCCGGTGATGGATGCGTATCGTTTGCCAAATAATTGGCAGGAAGATAATTTATTTCCTTTAATCAAAGACCCTCGTGGACATGCCAACGATAGAATGGCTCCGGGAGGTTGGATTGCCCAAGTGGATTCTACCGGAAAAAAATGGGAATTGATGAGTGCTGGGTATAGAAATGCCTTTGATATGGCTTTTAACGACGTAGGAGATTTGTTCGTTTATGATGCCGATATGGAATGGGATTTTGGAATGCCTTGGTATCGTCCAACGAGAATCTGTCATGCGACAAGTGCCAGCGAATTTGGTTGGCGTACAGGAAATAGTAAGTGGTCGCCTACGTATCCAGATAATTTGCCACCTGTTTTGAACATTGGTCAAGGGTCACCAACGAATTTATTATATTTGAAAGAGGCTAAATTCCCTACAAAATACAGACAATCCTTGTTAGCTTTTGATTGGAGTTTTGGTATCATTCATACCATTCGTCTGAAACCAGTTGGGGCAAGTTATTCGGCAGAAAGAGAAGAGTTTTTGTCTGGTATGCCTTTGCCTCTGACAGATGGACTCATTGGACCCGATGGTGCTTTGTATTTTCTAACAGGAGGCAGACGATTAGAATCTGATTTGTATCGAGTATATTATGCTGGAAATGAGCCAGTAACTGCCAATATTCCTTCTACTGTTTTAACCAAAGAAAATATTCTTCGTAGAAATTTGGAGCAATATCATTCGGGCACTCATCCAGAAGCAGTGAATGCTGCATGGCAACACTTGAAGCATCCAGACAGATTTGTACGTTATGCCGCTCGATTGGCAATCGAACATCAACCTGTTGAAACTTGGAGAACGAAAGTTTTTGCTGAAAAAGACCCAATCATTGCTTTAAATGCTCTCTTGGCAATGATTCGCCAAGGGAATGTTGCCTTGAAAAATGAAATTCTAAATAAATTATTGACGATTGATTTTAAATTACTTTCAGAAAGCGAAAAAATTGATTTGTTGAGAGCTTATGAGCTAACTTTTCTCCGAATGGACAAGCCAGATTTAGCTCAAAAAACGGCTATTTTTAATCAAATAGAGGCATCGTTTCCAACAAAATCTATCGAATTGAATAGAGAATTGAGCAAAGTATTGGTCTTTCTCGAATCTAAGAAAACGTTGCAGACCTTAGTAGAATTATTGGGGGAGAAGGAAATTCCGTCGGAGGAAGTTGCTGGAGGAAAAACGGCTACGGCTTCTGCCGATTTAATCATGAGAAATCCGCAATATGGGTTGGATATTGCCAAAATGTTGGAAAAAACGCCTCCTGCTCAACAAGTGTATTACGCTACGGTATTGAGCCAAGCAAAAGAAAATTGGACACCAGAACTGAGTGAGAAATATTTTCTTTGGTTCAAAAAAGCATTTGAGTATCGAGGAGGTTTGAGCTATATTGGTTTTATCGACAAAGCCCGTAAAATGGCATTGAAAAATGTTTCAGCAAACAAGCAAGAATATTACGATAAGCTTTCGGGAGGAAATCTATTGACAAAATCTGGCAATGATATTGCGGAATATGTCACACCGAAAGGACCTTGGAAAAATTGGAAATTGGACGACGCTGCAAAGCTATTTGACGAAGAATTGAAAGATAGAAATTTCTCACAAGGAAAATCGATGTATCAGGCAGTGACCTGCGGCAGATGTCATAGTATTCAAGGAGAGGGAGGAAATATCGGTCCTGACTTAACACAATTAGGAACAAGATTTAGTAAAAAAGATATTTTAGAGGCAATTATTGACCCTAATAAGGTTGTGTCTGACCAATATGCCGCTACTCAATTTCAGTTCAAAAATGGACGAAGTTTGGTAGGAAGATTGGTCAATGAGGACAAAGACTATTATTACGTTTCTCAAAACCCCTATTCTCCGGAAGTATTGGAGAAAATTTCTAAAAAAATGGTTATTTCAAAAAAATATTCTACTGTTTCAACCATGTTGCCGGGTCTAATCAATCCTTTAGGAGAGGAGGAATTGAAAGATTTGATGGCATTTTTGGTTTCAGGGGGAAATGAGAATCATCCTATTTTTACAAAACAAAGCAAGAAATAATTTATTCAACTAAACCTTAGTATTCAAATGAAATCAAAATCATCTCGTCGTATGGCTTTAAAAAATATTATCGGAGGGGCGGCAATCGCTTCTTCTCCGATTTCATTTTCCGAAGCATTCGCTGCCAATGAGTCTGTCTTGGGTGCCGAACTGCATGGAAAAATCAATCACTCGGCTTGCCGTTGGTGTTACAGTAAAATTCCTTTGGAAGATTTGTGCAAAGCTGCTGTAAAAATGGGTATTAAATCAATAGAGCTTCAAGGGCCTGAAGAATGGCCAATCTTAAAACAATATGGCTTGACTTGTGCGATGCCTTGGGGTGCAGGGAAGGGGATTCCCGATGGCTTCAATGATTTGAAATTTCACGATGAATTGGTGAAAAGCTATGAAGAAATTTTCCCCAAACTAAAAGACGCTGGCTTGGATAAAGTTATCTGTTTTTCTGGCAATAGAAGAGGGATGTCTGATGAACAAGGGCTTGAAAATTGTGCCATTGGATTAAAAAGATTGATGCCTTCTGCCGAAAAATATGGTATTACAATGACGATGGAATTATTAAATTCTAAGGTAAATCACCCAGATTATATGTGCGACACAACCAAATGGGGAGTGGCACTTTGTGAGAAAGTAGGCTCTCCGAATTTCAAACTATTGTATGACATTTATCACATGCAAATCATGGAAGGGGACGTGATTGCAACCATCAAAAAATATCATAAATATTTCTCTCACTACCATACTGGCGGAGTTCCAGGTCGTAATGAGATTGATGAAACACAAGAGCTGAACTACCCTGCTATCATGCGTGCCATTGTCGAAACAGGATACAAAGGCTTTGTCGGTCAGGAGTTTATTCCAAAAAAAGACCCTCTTACTTCGCTTCAACAAGGGGTTACGATTTGTGACATTGCTTAATATTGTATAGAAATGGGGCTAATTTTTTATAGCCCCATTTATTCTATGGAGAGGATGTGTTCTGTTGTGTACGCATGAATGCCCAAAACTTTGGAAATATCTCCTAATTCCGACACTTCAATAAGCAATCCTTCTTTCAATTCTGCTGTACAAAACTTTTGTATCGAGTGTTCAATTGGATTGGTGATTAACTTTTTTGCTTTCGAT
>CAYUFZ010000051.1:8765-15331 GCA_964444025.1 uncultured Emticicia sp. | reverse complement strand
AAGCTCTGGCATGGTTTCATTGTGCTTCTTTGGGTGAATTTGAACAAGGACGGCCTGTCATTGAAGCATTTCGGGCGGAATACCCAAATGTGAAAATTTTACTCACATTTTTCTCTCCATCAGGCTATGAAGTTCGGAAAAATTATCCTATCGCCGACTATATTCATTATCTTCCGGCAGATACTCCCGAAAATGTATCCAAATTCTTGTCGATTGTGCAGCCTTCTCTCGTTTTTTTTGTAAAATATGAGTTCTGGAAAAATTATTTATCTGCCCTCCATAATCAAAATATCCCTTGTATTTCTTTTTCAACAATATTTCGTCCCAATCAGGTATTTTTTAAGTTTTATGGGAGTAATTATAGAAAAATCTTAACATACTTTAGCCATTTTTTTGTACAAAATCAACAATCGAAGGATTTACTCCAGTCGATAGGAATTCATGCGGCAAGTATTTCGGGAGATACTCGATTTGATAGGGTGAAACAAATTGCTCAATCACAGCCAAGTAACTCGATTGTTGAGAGATTCAAACAAAACAGGCAAATTTTTATTATTGGCTCTGCTTGGCAACAAGACATGGATGTTCTGATTCCATTTATCAATCAATTTCAATCTCGCCAAGATTTTGCTTTTATTATTGCCCCACACGAGATTCATCCTCCACAAATTTCAGACTGGCAAAAGCAATTATTTGCCCAAAGTATCTGTTACTCAGACATTCAAGAATCAATACATTTAATTGATTATCAAATACTTATCATTAACAATGTAGGAATATTATCAAGTCTTTATCAATATGCCGACTATGCCTTTATTGGGGGTTCGTTCGGAAAAGGCTTACATAATATCTTAGAAGCGGCTACATTTGGGATGCCGATTTTTTTTGGAAATAAATCGTATCAAAAATTTAAAGAAGCAAATGATTTACGCCAGAGAAATGGAGCATTTTGTATTGCGAATATGAATGATTTGAATAATATTTTCAATCAACTTGACCAAAATACAGATAAAAAAAAGCAAGTCGCTGCCGTTTGCAAACAATATGTTTTGGAAAATACAGGTGCTACTACTCAGATTTTGGCTTTTGTGCAATCAATTTTTCATGATTAAATAAACCCCCAATACAATCAATACTCCTCCGAAAATCCGAAAAATATTAATCGGATGAACCTTGAACCCTATCAGCCCGAAATGGTCTAAGAGCATTGCTGTTACCAATTGTCCGGCAACTATCAAGGCTATCATGTTGGCAGAGCCTATTTTTTGAACACTCATGATGACCGTCGTGACAAAAAAAGCACCCAAAATACCTCCCGTAAGTTTCCACCATTCCAAAGACTTTATGGTAGCCAAAGAGGGAATATTTTCCTTAAAAAAAGGAGAAATTAAGATTAAAGCTAGCAATCCTGAAGAAAAGGAGATAATTGCTGCGATGATAGGATTGTTGATTGACTTTCTCAATTCGGCATTAACTCCCGATTGGGTGCTATTCGTAACTCCACATAAAAAAGCAAGGATATAATAAATGATATTCATAGATGGGGTCTTTTAAGAACTTTTGAGTTCTGCTGCTATTCAAATAAGCATTTATATCAACAAAATAGATTTTTAAGAAAAAAGGGATTAAAAAAATCCCTTTTCACTCCCATATATTATCTCATTCTATCGGACTCTTTGACCATCTTCTCATCTCTACGAATCAATCGATTGGCAATCCAATTGAATAACAAGGCAGCAAAAACAGCCCAAAAGCTTATGCTAAATTCACCTTGAACCTCTGGATTGAATAATAGATTCGCTTTGTATTGAATTTGATAAATTGTCGCACCCAATACACCCGCTCCTACCAAAGAATTAAGAGAAACCAACAACATCTGTCGCAAGCGATTTTTATATTGAAAAATAGTGAATATGGATAATCCCGCCGACAACACTGCCATTAAAGCAATGTAATAAATAGGCGTATTTTTTAGTACAGAACCATCTTTGCTATAAGTCAGAAAATAAGGATTCAAAGAAGCAGACTCTCCGACACCTGTTTTATGCCAAGTATCCGTTGCCAAGAAAAGAACCATAGCGATAGCTACCAAAAGAAGCAATATTGATTGAGGACGTTGTAACATTTTAGAAAATGGTTAATTATGATATAAATTAATTTTAAAAGAAAATCAATTCCTGTTTCGCAATTTTTTATCATCAACAGTTTTATTCAAAAACTCATTGATTTTTTCGATGTCATAAGACATTTGGATTTCTCCAAATGAATTTATCTGAATATCAAAGCCATCCAAATCTTTATGAACTTTGGGTTTTTCGGCACTTTGTTTTTCTTCGTTTTTACGCTTTGCCATGATTTTCTGATTATTTAACCTAATCGTTCAATTGCACGATTAATTCTCATTAATACTTCTTCTTTCCCTAAAATCTCCAAAGTAAGCATCAAATCCGGCCCTTTGCCTACGCCAGTCATTGCCAATCTGAAAGCTTGCATGATTTTTCCGGCTTTTATACCGGCAACCTCCAATGCCCCAAAAATCGTATCATGAACCACCTGTGAAGTAAATTCAGACGGCTGTATGTTATTCAAACTTTCAGCAATTATCCTGACTGCCTTTTTGGCATCATCATTCCATTTGGATTGAGCAATATCTTGGTCGAATACTTCTGGAGCTTCAAACAAAAACGGAACATCATCCACCATTTCGTTCGGAAAAGTGACTCTATCTTTCATCAATCGAACCAAGTTCAAGGCAAAACCATTGCCTTTTTCTGCTACTTTACTAAAATTGGCAGCCAAAATATTTGCCAATTCCTCTTCCGATTTTTGTTTGAGATAGTATTGATTGAACCATTTGGCTTTGTCAATCATAAACCTAGCACCTGCTTTATGAATTTTATCCAAGCTAAACGAATCAATCAATTCGTCCATCGAGAATAATTCTTGTTCCGTGCCAGGATTCCAACCCAAAAATGCCAAGAAATTGACCAATGCTTCTGGTAAATAACCATCTTGCTTAAATCCTCTTGCCACTTCGCCGGTGAAAGGGTCAGTCCATTCTAATGGAAATACCGGAAAATTTCCCAAAAGACCATCTCTTTTGCTTAATTTTCCATTTCCTTCAGGTTTTAATAAGAGAGGTAAATGAGCAAACTCCGGAGCTTTCCACCCAAAAGCTTTGTATAATAGTATGTGTAAAGGTGCCGACGGCAACCATTCTTCCCCTCGAATCACGTGCGTTACCTCCATCAAGTGGTCGTCCACTATATTTGCCAAATGATAAGTAGGCATTCCGTCTGATTTCAACAATACTTTATCGTCAATGGTAGAAGAATGAACCACTACCCAATCTCTAATAATATCTTTGAACCGAATTTCTTCTTTTAATGGAACTTTCAGACGAATCACATAGGGTTCTCCAGCAGCGATTTTGGCATCTACCTCTTCTTTTGAAAGCGTGATAGAGTTCTTCATTTGCAGACGAGTAACCGCATTATACGACATATTATCGACCTTTGCTTCCTCCAAACGTTTCCGCATCTCCTCCAGCTCGTCGGCGGTATCAAAAGCATAATAAGCTTTTCCTTCCGCAATCAGTTGGTCGGCATATTGTCTATACATTTCTTTTCTTTCGGATTGACGATACGGAGCATGTGAGCCTCCGACACCCTGTCCCTCATCTATCGTAATTCCCAACCATTTTAACGATTCAAGGATGTATTCTTCTGCCCCTGGCACAAAACGAGTTTGGTCGGTATCTTCAATCCGAAGAAGCATTTTACCGCCCATTTTTCGGGCAAAAAGATAATTGTATAAAGCTGTACGCACACCCCCAATATGCAAGGGCCCTGTTGGACTTGGGGCAAATCTTACTCGAATCATAAATTTATTTTAAATAAGCCTGAGGCTCTTTGATAATTTGGCATTTATTAATGAAGCATCATTCCGAGAATCATGCAGAAAACGAATGACAAAATTACGGAAAAATATGCAAGCTGAAACTATTCCTTGGGCTTTTTGTATAGAGGCACTGTGCTACATGGCTCGCCAAACATGATACTTTGTGCATAAGGTCTTAATTTGACCGTTAATTCAACATAAGCACTGATTGGCACTTGTACTTTACTACACCCTTTTATCACTACTTTTGCTCCCTTATAATCTTCAAATCGAATTTTCGACAAAGCCTCTTCGTATAATTTTCTTTCCAAATCTTCTAAATTTCCAAAAACAAGCAAATGGGCATGTGGTTGAAGATAAATAGCCAACAACATGTATGCCCAAGTTGGTACGATTGCTTCTTCAAAGCACAAAATTGCAACGTTTTTGCCCGAATATTGTTGCCAATCATGGTTTTTCAGAAACTCCCTGAAATCTTTTTCTTTCAATATCAAACCCATGAACAAATTATCTTTTAAATCATAAATGACCCTTTCTCCAGCATGATAAAAGTCTTCTAAATCCAAAGAAATCAATGAACTTCCCGCCACTCTGTTAATGATTTTGTCTTCCATATTTTAATTTTTTCAATAAATCAATAACGACTTCTATTCCTATAAAGTTTAATGGTTTGGTTGCTTATCGGTCGAAAGTTGCAATTTTTCATTATTTTTATGTCGATGAAGGTCTCTTTGTGTCTTTTTTTCTAAATTCTTTACAAATGCTTCCGTCAAATCAATTCCGGTCTGATTTGCCAAACAAATCAATACAAACAAAACATCTGCCATTTCATCTCCTAAATCTTTATTTTTATCCGATTCCTTTTCGGATTGTTCGCCATATCTCCGAGCCATAATTCTCGCAACTTCCCCAACCTCTTCCATGAGCATGGCGGTATTGGTTAATTCATTAAAATACCGAACCCCAATGGAATTTATCCATTCATGAACGATTTTTTGAGCTTCTTCGATTTTCATTGTCATTAACAAATTTTAAAATTAGTCATATTATTATTCAATATTAGTCCGAATTAATAGTTATTTTAGATAAATTAGCAAAAATTTTATACGCTATTGCCAAACATTTTCTTTTTTGTATGATGAAATTTAGAAAAAATCTACTATTTTTTGCTTTGTTGCTCCTGATTACAGCTTGTAAATCAAATAACAAAACAAGCTCCGAAAGTTCCCAAACGGAGATTAAATTAAGTCCAACGCCAAGTTTTAGTGCCGATTCTGCTTATCTTTTCATCGAAAAGCAGGTCAAGTTCGGGCCAAGAATTCCAAATACTTCAGCACATATCAAAACAGGCGATTATTTGGCATCGATGCTCAAAAAATTTGGATGTGAAGTAATTGAACAAAAATTCAAGCCTGTCACATACGATGGAAAGGTTTTGAATGCTCGCAATATCATCGGTAGCCTAAACCCTCAGGCAAGCAAACGCATTTTATTGGCATCTCATTGGGATTCTCGCCCTTTTTCGGACGAAGATGCCTCTCAAAAAAATAAACCTTTCGATTCTGCCAATGATGGTGCCAGTGGTGTAGGGGTAATTCTGGAAATTTTAAGAACTTTACAGCATACAGATAAAAAGCCCGATGTAGGAATCGATGTGGTATTTTTTGATGTAGAGGATTGGGGACCACCAAGCGACTATACCAAAGAAGTAACCGCCCCTAATGGTGGCTGGTTGATAGGCTCTGAATATTGGTCTCGAAACCTACACAAACCAAATTATTCGGCATATTTTGGTATTTTATTGGATATGGTTGGAGCGAAAGGGGCGACCTTCACCAAAGACGTTGCCTCCATGCAATATGCTCCGATTGTGGTAAATAATGTATGGGATATTGCAAGTAAATTGGGCTATGGCAATTATTTTTTGAACCAAGAATTTGGGAATATCACCGACGACCATGTCCCTGTCAATGTCAATGCTAAAATAAACATGATTGATATTTGTGATTTGCGACCAACCACCGGCAATACTTTTGGAGAGTATCACCATACCCAAATGGATAATATGAATATCATTGATAAAGCTACCTTGAAAGCGGTTGGACAAACCCTGATACAGGTACTTTATGAGGAATCAAGTACAAAACAATAAAAAACTTGTCTTAACAACTATTTTCATACGAAATCTTGAAAAATGATAGACAATTTGTTAATTTCGCATAAAATCTATTAAAAAAGTTGATTTATCGCTTTTCTATACAAGTTTTGATAAATCTCCGAATCTATAAATAATTATTTGTATGACAAAAACATTAAACTTCGACATCAATCGAGTTGCTGAGAGTAGAATTCACCAGCTTGACCCTAATAATATTGTTTTCGGCACCGTTTTTACCGACCACATGTTGATAGCAGACTATATCGATGGGCAATGGCAAACGCCAAAAATTATGCCTTACGGAGATATTAGCTACAATCCTGCCTTGGCTTCTTTGCACTATGGGCAATCGATTTTTGAGGGGATGAAGGCATTTAAAAATGAAAACGACGAAGTGTTGATGTTCCGTCCTTTAGAAAATTTCAAAAGATTCAATATTTCTGCCGAACGTATGTGCATGGCACAAGTTCCTGAAGAAATTTTCATTGGTGGCTTGGAAGAATTACTC
>CAYUFZ010000051.1:0-8755 GCA_964444025.1 uncultured Emticicia sp. | reverse complement strand
GATGCAGCTTGGGTTCCTAAAGGAGATGACAATTCCCTTTATTTGCGTCCGTTTATGTTTGCAAGTGATGTATATTTGGGCGTACGTCCGTCGTTCAATTATAGATTCATGATTATCATGAGCCCTGCTGGGAAATATTATTCTACCCCTCCAAAAGTAAAAGTCGAAACAGAATTTATTCGTGCGGCTCCGGGTGGGGTTGGTTTTGCGAAATGTGCCGGTAATTATGCAGCTTCGTTGTATCCCGCAAAATTGGCTCAAGAGCAAGGATATACTCAATTATTGTGGACGGATGCTATCGAGCATAAATATTTTGAGGAGTCCGGAACGATGAATGTAATGTTTGTGAAAGATGGCAAATTGGTTACTCCTGCTGTCAGTACCACTATTTTGAAGGGAATCACACGTGATACTTTACTCCAATTGGCAAAGTCGATGGGTATTGAAGTAGAAGAAAGAAGGGTATTGGTAGAAGAAATCATTTCTGGAATCGAAAATGGCTCTGTTACGGAGGTATTTGGAGCAGGTACAGCAGTGGTGGTGTCGCCGTTTGCCGCAATCGGCTTCAACGGAAAAGATTATGTATTGCCAGAAATAACCGAAAGCTCTTATTCAAGTAGATTAAAAAATGCTTTAAATGAAATTCGTACTGGAAAAGTAGCGGATTCTTTTGGCTGGGTTTGGAATATTCATGCCAAATAATATTGATTTCTTTTTTATCGCTATGCAGAAACAAGCTTTTTGCATAGCTTTTTTATACCGTTTTATTGCATCCGTGCAATGATTTTCATTAGCTCATCTTCTTCTCTTGTCAATGGCATCACAGCCAATCTTGGTTGCCGAATCAATCCAAAGCACAGCTCAAAAAATTGGTTTTTCATCTCCAACCGAAGTTAAGCGTTGTAGCTTTATCTCAGAAATCATATCGTCAATTTCTTTGAAAGTTAATATTCTTGCGGTCTCTATTTGTTCTGTGAATAAAATTGCTTTGTTATTCAAATAAATACTTTCACTATCTTTTAAAAAAAAATTAAAAATCTGAGAATGAAGTGTTTGTATAACATTCCTTGCAGAGTCAGTTTTCAGGGCATCTTTATAGGAAAACTCTGAAATACCTGATAATATCATCTTAAATGTGATTCCCCAATTTTTATTTTCAACAACATTCAATGTTTTTAAATATTTTATTTGTGCCAAAATCGTTTTTAATTGAAAAACCATACTATTTAAATTGGTACTTGAGCTGTTTCAAGGGCTTTTAATGTGGTTGTATTATTTTCATTTGCAATTTTTACCTGTTTTATTAGATAATATAATGCCATTCCTGAAAAAATAGTACCATATACCCCACCAAAAAAAGTAGCGAAATCTTTCCAACATTCTACATTCGTAGAAAAACAAAAACTACAATTTGTAACAAATACCCAATACAAAAATATTGGGATTAGTAAAAGTAGCAATAGGATTTTTCTTAACATTTTTATTTAATTAATTCAAGTTTATATACCCCACAATGGAATTGCGTAGGTCAATTTCATCCTCCAAAGCTTGCGTGTCTTCGCCTGCCTTTTATTCATCAATATCTTATCTGATAAACCGAAGAAGGTCAGTTTATCAGAAATGTATTTTTAATAAAAAAACCCGAGGCAAGCCTGGGTTTCTCATAAAATTTTATAGTGCAACATAAGAAGAGCTTTGTCTTACGGGACACTTTCTACAAATAAAGTTATTAATATAACATTTATAAACCAATATTTTCGGCAATAATTCCTTTTACTACTAAGTTGGTATTTAATTCCGATTTAAGTTTTTCAATCTCAGCAATAAAATCAATTTTCCTATTTACAGAAATCTTTTCAATATAAAATGTAATTAGTTTTAATACCCCCTCTAATGAATTTCTATTTCTATTGTTAATATCCAATCCTAGAATATTCTTTATGCCTTTTGGAGAATAATAATCAAACAATACGCCATTGTGAGCACAAATATTTCGGACATTCAGAATGATTTTAATATGGTTTTCACCAAAAATATTACTTCAATAACAAAAATATAGAGGCAAATCACAAATCATAAGAGCTAAGGAAATTAGAATTGAATTGTTTTGGATAATTATGTGTTTATTTACAATACCAATGCATTCAATTATCGATGAAACTACTATTAAAGTACCTAAGTAATTATAAAATTCAAGTAGTCATAGCTTTGCTATTAGCAACTGTCAATCAAGTTTTTTCATTATTAGACCCTCTTATATTTGGTAAAATTGTAGATAACTTTGCTAGTAAAGCAAGCAATTATCAAGAGAGTGCCTTTATTACGGGCATTGTATTTTGGCTGCTGGCAATAGTCGGGGTAGCGATGGTGAGTAGAATTGCCAAAACTGTGCAAGATTATGTCATGAATATGGTGATTCAGAAATTCGGAGCATCTGTTTTTTCTGATGGGCTAAAACATACCCTTCAGCTACCATACCAACAATTTGAAGACCAAAGAAGTGGAGAAACATTATCAGTATTACAAAAAGTTCGGACAGACACCGAAAAATTTATTACTTATTTTGTCAATGTAGGATTTACTTCCTTGATAGGAATCATCGTACTGATATCTTACATTGTCTATTTTAAGATAAGTATTTGGCTATTTTTTGTTTATTTGGCAGGCTCTGCTGGCTTGGCAGCATTGACGAGGGTGTTGAGTCGGAAAATTAAGAAAATTCAAGGAATTATAACCAAAGAAACGACTGCTTTGGCGGGGACAACAACCGAATCTTTGCGGAATATTGAGCTGATTAAAAGTTTAGGGCTCACCAATCAAGAAATTAAAAGATTAAATTTGAACACGCTGAAGATACTTCAACTTGAACTGAAAAAAGTAAGAAATATCAGAAGTATTAGCTTTATTCAAGGAACTTTCGTGAATTTCTTACGACAGTTTATATTATTCATTTTATTGTTATTGATATTTAGACATGAAATGACGGTAGGTCAATTGCTGACCTTACAGTTTTGTTCTTTTTTTGTGTTTGGCCCGATGCAAGAAATGGGGAATGTCATCATTGCTTATCGAGAGGCAGAAGCGTCGTTGGCAAATTTTCAGAAATTATTAAATACCCCGATTGAAAAACAGCCTGAATTTCCGTCCAAACTTGGGATTGTGCAGAAATTGTCATTTGAAAATGTAAATTTTAAACATCTAACGGCCTCTGGTTATGCCTTAGAAAATGTAAATTTTGAGGTAAAAAAAGGTGAAACAGTTGCGTTTGTAGGCCCTTCTGGTTCGGGAAAGACGACATTGGTCAAATTGTTAGTAGGCTTATATCACGTCAATGACGGAAAAATTGCCTATAATGGCATCGCCTCTAATCAGATAAATATTGAAGAATTGCGTTCGCAAATAGGATTTGTAACACAGGATACGCAATTATTTTCTGGAACAATAAAAGAAAACTTACAATTTGTGAAACCAGAAGCAACAGATGAAGAAATCTTTGAAGCATTGAGAAAAGCCTCTTGTCAAAATTTATTGGCTCGGGCTGATAATGGCATTGAAAGTGTGATTGGAGAGGGAGGAATTAAAATTTCTGGGGGAGAAAAACAACGATTGTCAATTGCAAGGGCATTATTAAGAAATCCGAAAATATTTGTATTTGATGAAGCTACCTCTGCCTTGGACTCGATAACGGAAGAGGAAATAACCAATACTGTCAAGCAAGTAACCTTGGGGGGAGAGTATATTACGGTCATTATTGCCCACAGACTAAGTACTGTCATGCACGCCGATAAAATATTTGTTTTGGAGCAAGGCAAAATTGTGGAAGTGGGAAAACATGAAGATTTATTGGTTGAAAAGGGCTTGTATTATGCCATGTGGAGACAACAAATCGGAGAAAGAAAAAAAATCGGCTAATATATGACGTATAAAGGAAGTCGAATGGTGTGTTTTTTCTCATATTGAATTTCAACCATGTATAAATCGGATGGAACAATGGATTGGTTCAGTGTTCCATCCCAAACAAAATTGGATTGTTGGGAAGAAAAGACAATATTGCCCCATTTGTTGTAGATAGTAATTTGAAAAGAGTCAAAGCTATTTTCTGAATATAATTGAAAAAAATCATTCAAAGAATCGTGGTTGGGGCTGAAAGCACTAGGAATACTGAAAGGAAGACGATTGGCTTCTTGAATGATGAATTTTTCTTCGTTGGGACAAGCATTGGCATCTTTGAATTTGACGGTATATTCGGTTTTATTTCCATTAAAAATAAAAGTAGTCTTTGAACTGAAAAGGTTGGACAGACCGACATCTGGAGTCCAATAAAAATCAGACGCATTTTTATCACTTGCTTGGAGCTGAATCAAACTTCCTGATTGACTATAAATGTTTTGTGTTGGGAATGAAAGTTTTTTAGAAAGTCTTAATGAATCAAGTGCAACATCGAAGGAATAGGTTTTTCCGGCATTGCTAAGCTTTAATGTCACCAATGAAACAGATGGGTCTTCAATCGTAATGGTAGGGGTGGTTTGTCCCGTACTCCAAAGGATTGAAACATTTGTATTTGGAATGATGGGGTTTTGGGTTTCAATAATTCCTTCAAAATATAATTCGGGTTCGGCATCGCACCAAAGTCCTGGTTGGCTTGCATCACAATTTTGAACAGTGGTCATTCCGGGATGATTCAGTTCATTGTTGTCTGGCTCTCCATTTTTCCAAAAAACATCTTTCACCTGAGCACCACTAAGCCATTCAAATCCAGAAGAAGCATCGGGTGGGTCATTGAACAATGCACTATTGGGATTTTGCTTATATCCAATCCAATGGGTAGAGGGGTGAATTTTAGCGATAAATTCGTTCAATACTTGGGTATTGGCAGTAGCCAAATGTCCACCGAGCCATTGGCCTACTTTTTCAGCATCGTCAAAAAGAAGATTATCGCATGTTTTGAAATAAAACAAATTATCTTTCCTATCGAGATAATTGACACAAAAATTCTCAGACTGTGTTTTTGGCAAATTGACCCGCAAAATGATAGTATTGGAGTTGCAATCCGCTTTTTGGACAACACTGATGATTTGCGAGAAAGCTCCCAAAGGAGCTAAAAAGGATAGAAATAAAAACAATACAAGTGCCTGCCTCATTGGAGTATTGAAAAATTCTATCAAAGAAAACAAAAAAGATTGACTATTTCAAATAAACTAATTCATTAACTATCAGTCTTTTAATACTTTCGTAATTTCATTTAGCTTTTGAACTTTGCTTTGAAAATCTCCTTTGAGTTTATTTCTGATGGCTTGCAAATTGTCGAGGGTTTCCTGAATAGATTCTGGAAGTATTTCCTCAAGAACCTCTCGAAATCTTTTTGCAAAAGTTGGCGATTTTCCATTGGTTGAAATGGCGATTTTCAAATCATCTTTCACAACAACCGACGAAAGATAAAAATCGCATAAATCGGGTGTATCGGCAATATTCACTAATATTTTCTTAGATTTACAGTCGTCTCTCACTTGCTTGTTTACATCTTTATTATCTGTGCCAGCAATGACTAAATCAGCTGTTTCTAAGAATTTTATATCATATTTTTCAACAAAAAGCGAAATAGAATGAGTTTTTGCCAATTCGATGATTTCATTCTTTATTTCGGGAGCTACCAAGCTGACTTTCGCTTTTGGAGAATTGCGGAGCATGGCTTCTAATTTTTCTAAGCCTACATTCCCACCTCCGACAACCAAGGTATGTAATTCTTCGAGTTTTAAAAAAACGGGAAATAATGTGTTCATAAATTAAGAAAATGATTAACAATATCTTTGAATTAGCAAAGCCAAGCGTTCCAATCCAATTTGGTCGATTTCACTAAAATCAGAGAGTTGGTCACTATCCACATCCAATACCATACTTACTTCATTGTTTGTGTCGAATATGGGTATGACAATTTCCGATTTTGAAGCAGAACTACAAGCAATATGCCCAGGAAATTCATCCACATTTGGCACAATAACTGTTTGTTTTGAAGAATAACAAAAGCCACACACACCTTTATCGAATGAAATTCTGGTACAAGCAATAGGCCCCTGAAAAGGCCCTAATACCAATTGATTTTCTTTTTTGAGATAAAAACCAACCCAAAAAAAACCAAAAGCTTGTTTGAGGGCAGCCACAAAGTTCGAAAGATTAGCAATTTTATCGGATTCAGACGATAGCAAAGCCTCTAATTGCGGAAACAAAGCTTCGTAAATTTCTTTTCTGGATGAATTTTGGGGAATGTATAAATGCTCTGCCATTATGCTTGAATTGTGGCTAAATTGAAAAATCGTTTGAGTAAAGAGGCATTATATGCCGGAATTTGCCAAGAATTGTCCATGTCAGCAATCGTTTGGACGGCTGTATTATTGAAAATTAAAGAATTTTCGTTGATAATTCCCTCTTGTACTGCTTTTTTCAGTTGAAACACCGAGACACTCTTGATATTCTCTCCATCGATAAAAGCAAGAGAACGGTCAAAAAAGTCAATGCCAAGAACATTGCCGAGTTCCTTAAACCAATGAGAAGAAGCATCGATTGAACATCCACTGGCATCGTTGAAAGCCTGATTCAAGCCAATCAAAATAAAGCGTTGATGAGAAATTTTGAAAGAGGCTGTTAATGGAGCCCCATGAGCCGCCCATTTGTCGATGGCTTGGGACAAATAATTTTGAATAAACTCAGATTCAGACTCCGAAATGGAGCGGTCTGCTTGATAAATCCAAATTCTTGAAGTATTTGGAAGAGACTGAAAATCAACAAACATATAAATAAAATTAAGTACGAAAGACTATCCGTACTTAAGAAACAAAATTTATGCTAAAAAAATCCAAGTAACCACCGAAGATTTCGATATTTATCAAAATCAAATAGCATCCACCAATAGTTCTGCCAAATCAAAAACCTTTATTTCATGTTCTTTTTCTTTATTCTTAACCCCATCCGACATCATTACCATGCAGAAAGGACAAGCCACGGCAATCGTTTTAGCCTGCGTCTCCAAAGCATCTTCAATTCTTTCTATATTGATATCTTTATTGCCTTTTTCTGGCTCTTTAAACATCTGTCCCCCCCCTGCCCCACAGCACAATCCATTCGATTTACAGCGTTTCATTTCTACCAATTCGGCGTCCAATGCTTCAAGAATCTTGCGAGGGGCTTCATAAATATTATTAGCCCTCCCCAAATAACAAGAATCGTGATAAGTGATTTTTTGTCCTTTGAAATTTCCCCCTTCTTGAATTTTGATTCGTCCCTCGTCTATGAGTTGTTGTAAAAATGTGGCATGGTGAATCACTTCATAATTCCCTCCCAATGCTGGGTACTCATTTTTCAGAGTATTGAAGCAATGCGGACAAGCAGTGACTATTTTTTTGATTCCATAAGAGTCCAAGACTTGAATATTCTGTAAAGCGAGCATCTGGAAGGCAAAATCATTCCCTGCTCTGCGTGCTGGGTCGCCAGTACAAGATTCTTCTGTGCCTAAAATGGCAAAGTTAATGCCCAATTTATGCAGAATTTTGGCAAATGAAATAGTAACTTTTTTATAACGATCATCAAATGAGCCTGCACAGCCCACCCAAAAAAGAATATCTGGGCTTTGACCTTTGGCGAGCATTTCTGCCATAGTAGGGACTTTGAATTGAGGATTTTCTGACATGTTGAAGCAAGATTATTGTGAATATTTGTTATAAAAATGGTCTTTTAATCAATAAGGTGATTGATATTGCACAGTATTAAACAAAAATAGTATGCTTGCATAATATTTGCAAATGGAATGCAAAAAATATTTACAACAATAAAATATAGACAATCCATGCCAATTAGGTATAAAAATATGTAATTTTGAATGAGTTTACAACAAGGTTCAAGAGAATAAAAGAATAAAGCTCCTGTGCGACCAAAGTTTGGAGAAATGATAAAAATCATCGAAAATTTGCTAAGAATCTATTGCCATGTCAGAAAATATCTTTAGTCCTGAAATAACACTATTTGCCGATATTATTTTACCTGTGCCTATTCCTCGGATGTTCAGCTATCGAGTACCTCGAAAATTTGTAGAAGAGATAAAAATTGGGGCGAGAGTTATTGTAGAATTTGGAAAAAATCGGGTTGTAACAGGTATTGTAGGAAAAATTCACCAAACTCCTCCCGAAAAATATCAGGCGAAGTATTTATTAGAATTGCTCGATACCGAACCCTTAGTAACCCCACAGCAGCTTTGGCTATTTGATTGGATAGCAGACTATTATATGTGTTGTGTGGGAGAAGTAATGAATATCGCTTTACCTTCTGGGTTAAAAGTATCTAGCCAATCAAGAATTCAAGTCAATCCGGATTTTGAATATTTTGAGTTATTGGACGAAGAGGAAAAAGAATTTTTAGAATTACTCAAAAATCATGCTTCGCTTACCTATGACGATACATTGAAGTTGATGCCCAGCATTGATTTGAATAAGATGATAAAAACGCTTATCACGAAGCATGCCATTATTACGTACGAAGAAATAAAAGAAAAATATCAGCCCAAAATAGCTAAAAAAATTAGATTAAAAAGGGTTTACGAAGGCGTAGAAGAAGCTGCTAATTTGATAGATTCTTTGCATAAAAATCAAAAACAACAACACGTGGTAATGGAATATTTGAAATATGTTTCCATTCACCAATTACACGAAAAAAACCAATCCGGAATAGAAAAAACAAAATTACTCAGTGCCGAAGTTTCGGAATCATC
>CAYUFZ010000050.1:7651-15451 GCA_964444025.1 uncultured Emticicia sp. | reverse complement strand
ACATCATCGATTCATTTCCTGTTGCTGTTTGTAAAAATATCCGAATTTCTCGCTCTAAACTCATAAAAGGTGAAGAATTTAGAGGGTATAATGCCTCAAAAAGAGAGTTCTTTTATGGTTTTAAAGTTCATGTTATCACTACTGGCGATGGTATTCCTGTTGAGTTTATGGTTACTGCGGGTACTGCTCATGATAACATAACTTTTCAAGGTATGGATATCAATCTACCCGAAAACAGTGATTTGTACGGTGATGCAGCATATATTAATAAAGAATATAAAGAATTTTACGAAAAATTTAATGGCATTCGGCTCAAAACCGCCACAAAGAAAAACTCATTAGAGAAAAATACTTGGGCGGAAGAACTTGAAAACAAGTATCATCGAAAAACTATTGAAAATACTTTTGCAAATATTACAGCAAAATTCCCTAAAAAGATTCATGCCGTAACTGCAAAAGGATTTTTACTCAAAATATTGATTTTTATTATCATGTATTGCCTAGATAGACATTTGTAGGCTTTACGCAACTTACATTAATAACTTAAATTCAAAATGCTGTCCGAAAGTTTTGGACAGCATTTTGAATCAATTCACGAGAGATTTACTCAAAATGGCAAACCATCATCACCTTCCGTATTTGATAGCTCATTTGCTGTCTTAGATACATCCGAAGCCACCGCTCCTCCCTCTGGTTGCTCATTTGTCGAAGAAGCCTTTCCTCCACCCAACAATTGCAAAACATTCGCACGAATTTTAGTTGTATATCGCTCGTTTCCGTCTTTATCGGTGTACTTTTCGGTACGAATTTTACCTTCAATATACGCCATATCGCCTTTTTTAAGGTATTTTTCAGCAATTGTAGCCTGATTTTCCCATAATTCTAGCCGATGCCACTCGGTTTGCTCCACTTTTTCACCATTTTTATCGGTGTAGGTATCCGACGTTGCCAAGCTAAAATTGGCAACTTTACCGCCATTAGGCAATGTTCTTACTTCTGGGTCATTTCCTAGACGACCAACCAAGATAACTTTATTTACTCCAGCCATGTTGTTTATAAATTTTAAAAATTAAATAGATTAAGTTACAATTTACTTATTTCCAAGAAAAAATAAAAAAAACATTTCATTTTTTTATTTTTTTAATTCAATATTCGATAAATATTTGCTTAAATAATTAACAATCAATTTAGGTTTGGGCAACTGTTCAATTTCTTCTGACGAATACTTTCCAAAATTATCAGGCATTGCCACTTTGTCATTTGTGAGCATCAGATGCCAGAATTTTGCCTCGATTCGTTGATGTGTCAAAATATGAGTCATTTTCTCCGATACCGATATTATTTTCCCCTTCATCAAAATAGCTTCCAATGTTTCATCGACAACATCATCTGGACTTTGGAGCAATTGTTCCGATTCTAGCAAATAGAAATCAAATAAGCCTGCCCAAATATCCTTATTTTCACGCTGCCGCATCCAAATCTCCCCATCCGATTCTATGACGAAATAATTAAAATATCTTTTTTGAGATTTATTTTTTTTACTTTTTACCGGAAAAAAACCTTGTTTCCCCTCCCTATTTGCCACACATATCTCCGCAAATGGGCAATACAAGCAAGAAGGCTTGAGCGGGGTACAAAAAATTGCACCAAACTCCATAATCGCCTGATTGAATAGGTGCGGTCTTTGTTGATCAAGAAGGCTATTAGCCAAAGTCTGAAAAACCCTTTTTGCTTCATTCGAGGCAATATCCGTTTGCACCCCAAAAATTCTTGCCAATACCCTAAATACATTCCCATCGACTACCGCCACTGGCTCCTGAAAAGCAAAAGAGGCAATCGCCGCTGCCGTGTAAGGGCCAATTCCCTTCAGTTGTAGCAAATCTTTATAATTTGTCGGAAATGCCCCACCCCATTCCTTTACGATTATTTGAGCCGTTCGGTGCATGTTTCTAGCCCTAGAATAATAGCCCAAACCCTGCCACAAACGAAGCACCTCTTGTTCGTCGGCTTCCGCCAAATCCATCACAGAAGGATAATATTCGATAAATTTTTGATAATAAGGCAAACCCTGAGCCACACGGGTTTGTTGTAAAATAACCTCCGAAAGCCAGATAAAGTAAGGATTGGAAGCATGTCGCCAAGGCAAATCACGTTTATTCTTTTGATACCAATTGATTAATAATTCACTGAATTGAAGATTTTCCAAGTTTCTTATTGAATTTTAATGTTAAATAATTGTACAATTTTTATTAAAAATACGTTTAATACTAGATAAGTGATAACTCATTAATTATTAAGCGATTACAAAAAAAATATTAAATTCTTTTTGGCAGAATCTTAGTAAATCCGCTATCTTTGCAAACTCAAAATAAAACAAAAGAGTTTAGAAATTTGTAAGTACAATTCATATCAGCCGATTGAAGACACACAAATTAACTTAAAACAAATTATTAATCACCTAAATAAAACGTTTAACCGTGACTAAAGCAGAAGTTGTCGTTGCAATTGCCGAGCGTACAGGCATTGAGAAAGGGAGTGTATCCGCTAGTATTGAATCATTTTTTGATGTTGTCAAAGAAACATTGGCAAAAGATGAAGCGATTTATGTAAGAGGATTCGGAAGCTTTGTAAACAAACGCAGAGCTGCCAAAAAAGCTCGAAACATTTCAGCAAAAACTACTGTTGTGGTTCCGGCTCATTCGGTACCGGGTTTTAAACCTGCTAAAGAATTTACGGAGCAAATCAAAGCAACAGTAAAATAATTGCGAAATTATTGAGGCTTTCATTTAAAACCATAGTTGAATTTCTGCATTTGGCTATGGTTTTATGTTTAAAAAAATAAAACTATGAAAAAAAACTTTGTTGCCCTTGTTGGTTTTCTTTATTCTCGCCCCAAGGTGGTTGTCAAGGATGAAGCCAAAGCAACAAGAGACCAAGTCAAATCCAAAGAATCAGATAGTTCAGAAGATAGCCATCAAGAATCAAACCAAGCCCCAACTCTAAATGCTGCCCAATTGAAAAAATTGGCAGAACTGAAAAATCTACTCCAACAAAAACCTTCGGATATAAAAATTATCGAAAATATAGCCAATTTATTTGTGGAAGCCAATAGATTCGATAGTGCCGGACACTATTTTGAAAAAATTGCTTTGCTTTCGCCAAGTAGCGAACAATGGCTGCGTGCTGGAGATAGTTATTTTCAAGCCTATAATTTGGCACTTAAAGCAGAGAATCTAACAAATTTTGCTCAAAAAACAAGAGATTGTTATCAAAAAGTATTGGACATTAATCCAAGACAATTACAAGCCAAAACCAATATGGCGATGACTTATGTGCAGTCAGATTCGCCCATGCAAGCCATTATGATGCTTCGTGAAGTGATTACGGAAGAGCCAAACTACGAACCAGCATTGATGAATTTGGGCGTATTATCGATGCAATCTGGGCAATACGACAAAGCCGCTGACCGATTCAAACAAGTGGTCAGAATCAATCCTAATAATGTAAATGCTTTGTTGGGATTGGGATATAGTTTGATTGAATTAAAAGATAAATCGAGTGCAAAAATAATCTTTGAAGACCTCAAGAAAAAAGTAAAAGAGCCAAGTTTATTGGAAGAAGTGAATAAGGCTTTGGAGAGTTTAAAATAATTTATTACCTTTGCCGTTCGATAAAGAATACCCCAAGCCCTAAAAAGCGGGAAAATATAGTTTTTTGTTAACATCTTCTTCCTTTTGGGAGGAAATTTAATTATTACAAATCATGCCTTGCGGAAAAAAAAGAAAAGGACACAAGATGGCTACTCACAAGAGAAAAAAGCGTCTTAGAAAAAATCGTCACAAGAAAAAATAATTTTTCTGTATAAGATTAATAGTCTTTTAGGCTATTAATCTTAATTTTGTTAAAAAATTCAAACTAATTTACTAACCCATTGGATTCTATCTCAAATTTGAGTAACGAATTATACATAAGTACCACTCCCAAAGGAGACCGAATAGCTCTCGTCCAAGACAAGAGGCTAATCGAGTATCATTTTGATGAAACGGAACATCAATTCGCCGTTGGTGATATTTATTTGGGTATTGTCAAAAAAGTCGTTCAAGGCAACAACGCTGCTTTTGTGGATGTTGGGTATGACAAAGACGGTTTTCTTCATTATAACGAAATTATTTCGTACAATTCTCTCAATAAATTTGTTCGAGATGTCATCGCCAAAAGACCTGTTAATTTAAGATTGAAGGGCTTCAAAATGGAGCCAGAAATTGAGAAATTCGGCAAAATCAACGATGTTGTCAATAAAAATACGCCTGTACTTGTTCAGGTAGTTAAAGAACCAATCTCTACCAAAGGGCCTCGGCTTTCTTGTGATATCTCTATCGCAGGACGCAACGTGGTTTTGGTCCCTTTCGGCAATTCGGTGAATATTTCTAAGAAAATCACCAACAAACAGGAAAGACAACGATTGCACAAAATGGTTTCTTCGGTCAAGCCAGAGAATTTCGCTGTCATTGTTCGTACGGTTGCTGAGGGAAAAGACATGGAAGAGCTTCAGAGAGATATTGAGTTTTGTGTAGAAAAATGGGAAGAGGGGATGAAAGCATTGAGAGATGCCAAGCCTCGTGATAGGATTATCAGTGAAATGGGGCGTGCTTCTTCAATTTTGAGAGACATGTTGAATGACAATTTTGATACTATCTTTGTAGATTCTAAAGAAAGCTATGATAGTGTCAAGACTTTTTTACACACAATTGCACCAGATAAAGAAAAAATTCTAAAGCTTCATACTGGAAAAAATAAGCTTTTCGAACAATACGGCATCGAAAAACAAATCAAATCACTTTTTGGTCGTTCAGTAAGTTTGCCTAATGGGGGCTATCTAATCATCGAGCATACGGAGGCTCTCCATGTCATCGATGTCAATAGTGGAAATAAATCTACCCAAGAGGAAGACCAAGAATCGACGGCTTTGGCTGTCAATTTGGAGGCAGCAAAAGAACTTTGTCGTCAGCTTCGTATGAGAGACATGGGCGGTATTATCGTCGTGGATTTCATTGATATGAAAAAAAGTGAAAATCGACGAATTGTGCAGGAAGCAATGAAAGACGAAATGAAGGGGGATCGCTCAAAATATACGATTCTTCCGATTTCGAAATTTGGCTTATTGCAAATTACTCGTCAGCGTGTCAGACCAGAAATGAATATCGTTACACGTGAAACTTGTCCGACTTGTAGCGGAACAGGGACTATTCAGGCGAGTATTGTTGTGACTGATTTGATTGAGAATAACTTAGATTATATTTTGTCGAGGCAAAACGAACGAGGAATCAGCATCGTTCTTCATCCTTTTATTTATGCCTATTATCGTGAAGGGATTATTTCAAGACAAATGAAATGGTTTTTCAAATACAACGTGTGGGTTAAGCTTATCAAAGATTCTTCTATCGGTATTACAGAGTTTCATTTCCTCAATAAACTTGGTGATGAAATTGAGGTTGGCTAATCTTTCGGAATTGAAGATTGGCTTTTGATTCATGATTTTTTTTAAGAAATATGTTTTTAGTCGAAATTTCTTGATTATATTTCAAGAAAAATCATTACCTACACCTTATTCTCCTCATTCTGTTATGAAAAAAATCTTTTTATTGCTACTCATTCCCATTTTGTCGAATGCCCAATCTGCTATTTCTAAAAATGATTGGATACAATTATTCAACCAAAAAAATTTAGACGGTTGGCTTGTTAAAATCCGAAATTACCCCCTCAATGATAATTATGAAAATACTTTTCGGGTAAAAGATGGCATGATGCAGGTACGTTATGATACCGATGCTTATAAGAGCTTTGATGAGAGATTTGGGCATATTTTTTATAAAAACAAGTATTCGTACTATAAAATTGCAACTGAATATAGATTCGTAGGGCAACAAGCCAATGACGGCCCTGGTTGGGCAATACGAAACAGCGGAATAATGGTTCATTGCCAAAGTCCAGAAAGTATGGGATTAAACCAAGACTTCCCTATTTCGATTGAGGTGCAATTATTGGGAGGAGATGGCAAAAGCCCAAGAACAAGCTGTAATGTTTGTACTCCTGGTACAAATATCGTTTATGAAAATAAATTAGACAAAAGACATTGTATCAACTCTAATTCTAAGACATACGACGGAGAGCAATGGGTCAGGGCGGAAGTTGTCGTTTTGGGTGATTCGCTGATTCAGCATTATATCAACGGCGAAAAAGTAATAGAATATCGACAACCACAAATTGGCGGAGGCAATGTAAGCGGACATGATGAAAAACTTATGGCAGAAGAAAAACTTCTGAAAGAAGGGTATATCTCGCTTCAAAGTGAGAGCCATCCTATAGATTTTAGAAAAGTAGAATTATTGAATTTATGCGGCTGTACCGACCCCAAAGCAATCAATTACAAGGATTATTTTGTAAAATCGGATAATAGCACTTGTCAATATAAAAAAAATAAAAAATAAAATTTCCAAACAATATTTAGAAAAGCAGACGAATATTTGGGCTGCTTCAACAAACAACTATTTATGAAACCGGTATATAAAGCACACCCTTGGCATGGAATTTCGGCGGGCGAAAATGCTCCCGAACGAGTTACAGTATTTGTGGAGATTGTCCCTTCCGACACCATTAAATACGAGGTAGATAAAGATTCAGGGTATCTTAAAATCGACCGTCCACAAAAATATTCAAACATCATTCCTTCTTTGTACGGATTTATTCCTCAAACTTATTGTGGTGATGAAGTTGCCAAATTGGCTAAAAGTAGAGGGACAGACAAAGTGACTGAAGGAGACGGCGACCCATTGGACATTTGTGTATTGTCGAGCCATCATATCCCTCACGGCGATATATTATTACAAGCCATTCCGATTGGAGGCTTATGCCTGTTGGATAAAGGGGAAGCTGATGATAAAATCATCGCTGTTTTGGTGGATGACCCCATTTATCAAAAATATAGTGATATCAGTGAATTGCCAGAAGCCATCATCACTCGATTGAAACATTATTTTTTGACATACAAGAGTTTGCCAGATGAAAAAAATGCCATCGAAATTTCAAATGTATATGGTAGAGAAGATGCTCAGGAAGTAATCAGAAAATCAATGCTTGATTACAGAGACCTAATTTTTAAGCCTATTTGATTGATATTAATTTTGCTTCTTCCTTTCAAATAGAAGCAAAATTATATTTATTTACAGCAGTGATGTTGAAAACCAGAAAATGAAAAAGTTCAATACAGAAAAACCAGAAAATACCGCTGAAAAAGAGGTAAAAAAAGACAAGAAAACGGCATTTAAGAGAAATGCCCCTGTCACGAGCGAATTTGAAAAGCGAATGGATAAATTCGCCAGAACGGAGTTTGAAAAACTGAAAAACGACAGCAAAGAATCTGAAAAAGGAAAATCAGGGTTTGCTAAAACTCGGAATTTAGCAAACGATGCTCCAAAAAAACCTTCATCAGATAAAAAAGAACGAAGTAATCCATACGAAAGAAAACATGCTTTTTCGAAAGATAATAACAGATTTCAGAAGCATGAAAGTTTTAAACCGAATAAAGAATCGAAAAAAAATAATCGTTCCGAAACTTCTGTTATTCATGCTCCGAATTACGACATCAATAAAATGAAGAAACAGCTTCCTGAAAAAATTCAGAAAAAAGTACTTCTCGAAGAAAAAAATCAGGACAAAAGTGTTCGACTCAATCGGTTTATTTCAAATGCAGGAATTGCTTCTCGCAGAGATGCAGACAAATTGATTGCAGAAGGGCAAATC
>CAYUFZ010000050.1:3443-7641 GCA_964444025.1 uncultured Emticicia sp. | reverse complement strand
AATGGAAAAATTATCACAGAAATGTGGCATAAAGTACAGCCAAATGACGTGGTAAAATATGGAAAAAAAATATTAAACAGAGAAAAATTGGTTTATATCTTATTAAATAAACCAAAAGACTTTATCACCACAACCGAAGACCCCAATGAACGGAAAACGGTTATGGATTTGGTAAAAAATGCGTGCGAAGAGCGTGTTTATCCCGTAGGAAGGCTAGATAGAAACACCACGGGTTTGTTGTTATTGACCAATGATGGGGAGTTGGCAGAAAAATTATCTCACCCTTCGAATGAAATTAAAAAAATCTACCAAGTTGAGTTAAACCGACCTATTAGTAGCGAAGATTTTGAAAAAATAAGCAATGGTTTGGAACTTGAAGATGGATTTATCAAGCCCGATGAATTGGCATTAGTCACTTCTGACGCAGAAGTAGTTGGTATCAAAATACACAGCGGAAAAAACAGAATTGTCCGTAGAATATTCGAAAGTCTCGGCTATGAAGTTCTCAAATTGGATAGAACAACCTATGCAGGTTTAGATAAAAAAGACCTTCCAAGAGGAAAATGGCGATATTTGACCGATAAAGAAGTTATTAGGATTAAATTTATGATTTAAAGAAACAAGCCTTGAATTTTTATTCAGGGCTTGTTTGTTTTTTATCTGAATCTATTTACCAAAAAAGATGCCTATCGAAAAACATCATTGCTTTTCTAAATAAAAATAAAATACATTTCTGAGAGATATTTTATATTTTTCAAAAACGTAAGTCATTAGCTATGAGGCAATGATGTGTTTTTTGTGGAATTATTATCGAATGGTTTCGTAATTTTTTCATATTTTTGTTTAAATTTAATAAACTACGTAATGACATTTGAAATAATCAGTGCAGTATTAGCTTATC
This sequence comes from uncultured Emticicia sp., assembly GCA_964444025.1. GTDB lineage: Bacteria > Bacteroidota > Bacteroidia > Cytophagales > Spirosomataceae > Emticicia. The sequence continues at coordinate 6,740 of CAYUFZ010000050.1, read as the reverse complement.
TGTTGGGTTCGATTCCGACAGCGGTTTGGTATGGTAAAATATTCCATGGGATTGATATTCGAGATTTTGGAAGCGGCAATGCGGGAGCAACCAATTCGTTGAGAACCCTCGGGAAAAAAGCCGGAATTATTGTATTGATTATCGATTTTTTGAAAGGAATGCTTGCCGTTACTTTATTTTCGATGATATACCCTCAAATACAAGAGTGGAGCATTCTGCTCTCAGGTGTTTTGGTGATTTTGGGGCATATTTTTCCTATTTTTGCACAATTTAGAGGAGGGAAAGGAGTGGCTACCGCTATGGGTGTTTTGGTAGGATTAATGCCAATGGCAGCCTTAGGGTGTTTTATTGTTTTTTTGCTAATTGTATTGCTCACAAAATATGTTTCTCTTGGTTCTATTATTGGAGCATTGGCATTTCCTCTTCAAATAACATTTATCTATGCCACAGACAATTATCCATTGATAGTTTTCTCTTGGGTTGTATTTCTAATCCTCACAATCATGCACCGACAAAATATCAAACGCTTGCTTAGTGGAACGGAAAACAAATTGGGAACTAAAAAATAACGAATCTCTTCATCACATAACAAAATCAATTTTATGAATAAGTATATAGAAACCAACAAGGATAGATTTTTGTCGGAATTGTTCGACTTCCTAAGAATTCCTTCTGTCAGTGCAGATACTAAATTCCAAGCTGAAATGTGGCAAGCTGCCGAATATATCAAAACTAAATTGTTGGAAGCGGGTTTAGAAAAAGCAGAGATTTGTCCAACAGCCGGGCATCCGATTGTTTATGCCGAAAAAATGGTAGATGCCTCTTTGCCAACCATATTGGTTTATGGCCACTATGATGTTCAGCCAGCAGACCCATACGAATTGTGGGATTCTCCCCCATTCGAGCCTACTATAAAAGTTACTAAAAACCACCCTGATGGAGCAATTTTTGCTCGTGGCTCTTGCGACGACAAAGGGCAAATTTACATGCACGTCAAGGCAATTGAAATGATGATTGCCGAAGGAAATTTGCCTTGTAATGTCAAGATAATGTTTGAAGGGGAAGAAGAAGTCGGTTCTGAACATTTGGGGATTTTTGTCAAGGAAAACAAAGAAAAATTAGCAGCCGATTTAATTCTGATTTCAGATACCTCGATTATCGCCAATGATATTCCTTCGGTAGAAACTGGGTTGAGGGGGCTTACTTATATGGAAGTAGAAGTAACCGGGCCAAACCGGGATTTGCACTCGGGTGTATATGGAGGAGCTGTGGCAAATCCGATAAATATTCTTTGTCAAATGATTGCTTCTTTGCATGACGAGAAAGGCAAAATTATGGTAAAGGGTTTTTATGAAAAAGTTGCCGAGCTTTCTCTTTCGGAAAGAGAAGCCTTGGAGTCTGCTCCATTTGATTTGGACGAGTATAAAGCAGACTTGACGATTGCAGAAGTAACAGGAGAAGAAAGCTATACCACACGTGAGCGTGCCAGTATCCGCCCAACTCTCGACGTAAACGGTATTTGGGGAGGCTATACAGGAGAGGGGTCAAAAACGGTTCTTCCATCAAAAGCATTTGCCAAAATTTCGATGCGATTAGTTCCTAACCAAGATTGGATTGAAATAGCAGATTTATTTGAACAACATTTCAAAGAAATTGCCCCAAAAACAGTACAAGTCAAAGTCACTAGACACCATGGCGGGCAACCGTACGTCACGCCAATAGAATCGGCAGGATACAAAGCTGCCGTGATGGCAATGGAAGAAGCTTTTGGCAAAAAACCAGTACCTACCAGAGGTGGAGGAAGTATTCCGATTGTTGCCTTGTTTGAGCAAGAATTAGGCTTAAAGTCCATATTATTTGGATTTGGCCTAGACTCAGATGCTCTTCATTCTCCCAACGAACACTACGGCTTGTTTAATTTCTTCAAAGGAATCGAAACCATTCCTTTATTTTATAAATACTATGCCGAATTGAGCAAATAATTAATGATTACAGATTAAGAAAGAATAAATATGTCGCTTGGTTTAGAAAATTTAATGACCGAATCTAGTTCAAACTATGATAATTTAGATAAAATGTCGGTCAAAAGCTTACTCGAAAATATCAACAGAGAAGACAAATCGGTTCCGTTAGCTGTCGAAAAGTGTATTCCTCAAATCGAGGCTCTAATCGAGAAAATTGTGCCTCGTATGCAACAAGGTGGAAGACTTTTTTACATCGGAGCTGGCACAAGCGGAAGATTGGGTATTGTCGATGCCTCCGAATGTCCGCCAACCTTTGGAGTACCTTTTGGTTTGGTAGTCGGCATCATGGCTGGGGGAGATAAAGCCATTCGTAAAGCCGTTGAAAATGCAGAAGATGATATGAATCAAGCTTGGATAGATTTACAAGAGTATGACATTCAGGAGCTAGATACCCTTATTGGCATTGCCGCTTCGGGACGGACTCCTTATGTGGTCGGAGGACTTAGAGAGGCTCGCAAAAATGGACTATTAACTGGCTGTATTGTTTGTAACTCGGGAAGTTCTGTAGCTGCAGAAGCAGAATTGCCAGTTGAAGTCGTGGTAGGACCTGAATTTGTAACCGGAAGTACTCGTATGAAATCGGGTACTGCTCAAAAACTCGTGCTTAATATGATTTCTACAAGTGTTATGATTCAGTTGGGTAGAGTAAAAGGCAATAAAATGGTTGATATGCAACTCACCAATCTGAAATTAGTGGATAGGGGTGTCCGAATGGTGATGAACGAACTAAACATCCCTTATGAAGAGGCAAACGAATTGCTTCAAAGGTATGGGAGTGTCAGAAATGCTGTTGATAATTTTCATTCTAAATAATGTCATTAAAATCATAAATCGGATATGTGGGATTGGTTTTCAATCTATTGGCTGAGTTGGGACACCTTGCGTTCGTTCGTATGGGCAGAAAAACTTTATTTATATTGTATCATCGGCATTCCGGTTTTGTATTTATTACGATGGCTTTTTTATACAAGAGAGCAACAAAAACTTGGATTATCGCTCAGAAAAGCAAAACTTCGTGCAAGTTGGATAAGCTATTTGCGTTTTGTTCAGCCATTATTTTTCTCTCTTGGATTGCTTTGTGTTCTATTATCGTTGGCTCGCCCTCAGAGAATTACCGAAAATAAAGAACAATTTTCGGAAGGAATAGATATTATGTTGGCAATGGATATTTCTGAATCAATGCTCGAGAAAGACCTCTCTCCCAACAGATTAGAAGCTGCCAAAAGCGTTGCTCGGGAGTTTATTAAAGGGCGATTTCACGATAGAATCGGGC
>CAYUFZ010000050.1:505-3433 GCA_964444025.1 uncultured Emticicia sp. | reverse complement strand
CTGGTGATGCTTTTGCCATTAGTCCACTTACAACTGATTATGAAAGTCTTTATTATTATTTAGACCAACTGAATAGCTCCCTCATCAAAACATCAGGCACAGCCATCGGAAGTGCTTTGGCATCTTGTATCAATCGCCTTCGTGAAATAAATAGCAATAGTAAAGTAGCTATATTACTCAGTGACGGAGACAATACCGCAGGAGCTTTAGACCCTTTGGCAGCTGCAGACTTGGCAAAGTCTTTTGGAATAAAAGTCTATACCATTGCCGTTGGAAGCAAATCCTCTACAATGAAAATTGATGAAGGAACTCTTCGGGCCATTGCACATGAAGGAAATGGGCATTTTTTTAGAGCAACCGACAACCAAACATTGAAAAAAATCTTCAACCAAATCAATCGTTTGGAAAAAATCAAAATGAAAGCAAACATTTATCGAAATGTAGAAGATTTCTATTATATATATCTCAATTGGGCGGTCGTATTTATCCTAACAGCCTTGTTTTTTAAAAATACTTTTATCGGCAATATTTTGGAAGATTGATTGTTTTCTCCAAATACTGTCTCAAACAAAGCAACTCCTCATAGAAAAATGAAAACAAAAGGAAATATCAAAAATAAAATCAACATTGTTACTTTGGGCTGCTCGAAAAACCTCGTTGATTCTGAAGTACTTTATACTCAATTAAAAGGAAACGGTCTGAAAGTCGAGCATGAATCCAAAAAAGATGATGCCAATATTGTCATTATTAATACTTGTGGATTTATCGATAATGCCAAACAAGAGTCTGTTGATACTATTTTAAGATATGTCGATGCCAAAGACGCTGGCATTGTTGATAAAGTATATGTAACTGGCTGTTTGTCGCATCGCTATAAAGATGAATTGGCTGTTGAAATTCCTGCCGTAGATGCTTGGTTTGGAACAAATGAATTGCCTCGAATGTTGAAAGCTTTAAAAGCAGATTATAAACAAGAGCTTGTTGGCGAAAGACTTCTGACAACTCCTGCCCATTTTGCGTATCTCAAAATTGCAGAAGGATGCGACAGACCTTGTAGCTTTTGTGCCATTCCACTGATGCGTGGCGGACATAGAAGCCAACCCATGGAGGAGTTGGTGCTACAAGCCAAAAATCTTGCAAAAAAAGGAACAAAAGAACTAATTTTGATTGCTCAAGATTTGACTTATTATGGATTAGATATTTACAAAAAACGTAATCTTTCCGAGCTTTTGGATAAATTGTCTGATGTAGAAGGAATCGACTGGATTCGTTTGCAATACGCTTATCCTTCTGGATTTCCGATGGATATTTTAGATGTAATGAAAAATCGCTCGAATATCTGTAAATATATCGACATGCCCTTGCAACATGGTTCTTCCGAAATGTTGAAAATCATGCGTAGAGGCATTGACAGACCAAAAACCGAAGCATTAATTGAAAGCATTCGAGAGAAAATACCAGATATTGCTATTCGAACAACCCTCATCGCTGGGCATCCTGGAGAAACAGAGGCACACTTTGAAGAAATGTACCATTTTGTCGAAAAAATGAAGTTTGACAGATTGGGAATTTTTCAGTATTCGCACGAAGACGATACTCATTCGTTTAGCATGGCAGATGATGTTCCTGCCGAAGTCAAGCAAGAACGTGCCGACATTATCATGGAGCTTCAGCAAGGAATTTCTTCCGAATTGAACCAAACAAAAGTCGGAAAGACATTCAAGGTTCTTTTTGATAGAAAAGAAGGAGGATATTTTATCGGAAGAACAGAATACGACTCGCCAGAAGTAGATAATGAGGTTTTGATATCTGCCGAACAATACGTAAGAATCGGGGATTTTGCCCATGTTAAAATCAATCAAGCAGAAGAATTTGATTTATTTGGAAGCTTAGTGTAAATGAATAGCCATTATCAACCATTCATCACACAAAACATTGAATACCATGATACTGAAGGAAACTTTTTTTGAATTGGCTGCTCGATACTCGAAAAACGAAGAGCTAAAAAAAACACTCTGGGCAGAAATCGAGAGGAATTACTCCGAAAAAACTCGATTTTATCATACTTTGGCTCATTTGAGCCAGGTTATCTTTATTTTGAACCAAGTAAAAGCGAACATCAAAGACTGGGAAACTACCCTTTGGGCGACCTTTTATCACGACATTATTTATAAAGTATCATCCGATAAAAATGAAGAAAAAAGTGCAGATTTTGCCCGTTTGCACTTAAGCCAACTCGCAGTGCCTGAGGCAAAAATACAGAAATGCGTAGCGATGATTTTGGCAAGTAAAGAACATGCCCCTACTGACGACAATGATACTGCCTATTTTTTAGACGCAGACTTATCGATTCTCGGTCAATCTGCAGATGTTTATTTGGCATATACCAAGAAAATAAAGCAAGAGACAGGCTTGATACCCAATTTTTTATATAAAATCGGGCGTAAGAAAATATTGAAAAAATTCTTACTTCGAAGCAGCATCTATCAAACACATTTTTTCAAAGAGCGTTTTGAAGAAATTGCTCAAAAAAATATTTTTGATGAAATGCGAAGCATGTAAGTATAAAAATTGGGGTGATTTTGATTTTCACCCCAATTTTTATGAATTACTGATTAACAAAAGATAAAAAATCAAAACTCATCAAATCAAGAGTATGATTTTATTGCTTAAATTTCGTCACATATAGAACATATTACTTCTTCTTACCTCATAAAGATTAAATATAGTATAAATTTTTGCAAGCTTTGCCCTATGCTTGGGCTTGTGGGGCTTACAAATGTGCCTACACCTGTGCGAAGATTACCTAATGTATTTTGCATCACGATTATTAAATGCAGGCAATGTTCCTTCAAGAATATTCACAATTGCCTTATTCATTAATAGATTTTCAATAGCCCCTGAAATAAACTTAGCAGTGTTTTTATT
>CAYUFZ010000050.1:0-495 GCA_964444025.1 uncultured Emticicia sp. | reverse complement strand
GGATAATGGTGGGAGTGCTACTCTCATATTATGAGCTTGTGTGACTGAAATATTATCTTGCCCAGCAACACCTTTTGTTTCAATTGCTCTTATTTCGGATAATTCATTTAAGTACCAAAAGATAAATTGGTTCATTTCTTTTATCAATGGTCTGATTAAAACAGCCGCTTGATTAAAATTACATTCAGGTAAATCGTCAGGAATAATTGCAATTTTCCCAAGGGGGGGACCAACAATATTCATAATTATATCCCCTGAATATGCTCTACATCTTTTTAATTGTCCATTATGCACATCTTCCTTTATGTATTGTGGCTTATGAAAGAAATCGATTTTCTGATTTTTCAAATTATACATTTTTAGATATGGAATCCCCGTTTCTACAAATGCGGATTGAGCAGGAGTGCTTCCGCTTGTTATGTATGAGATTTCCCCCAACCTACACCACACCCAATTTTCAGGAATTTCAAAAGGAATTTCTTCGGGTTTGATGGG
>CAYUFZ010000049.1:15105-15629 GCA_964444025.1 uncultured Emticicia sp. | reverse complement strand
ATTTTTCTTTTCAATTCGAAGTGCTGCCCTAGATATACTTTCCGAACTAGCTCGTCATTGGAAAGTTCTTCGGAGGTTCCTTGCCGAAGGATTTTCCCCTCGAAAAGTAGGTAGGCTCTATCGGTAATCGAGAGGGTTTCGTTTACGTTATGGTCGGTAATAAGGATGCCGATATTTCTATTTTTTAATTTGGCAACAATGCCTTGAATTTCCTCCACAGCAATAGGGTCAACTCCAGCAAATGGCTCGTCTAATAAGATAAATTTAGGGTCAACTGCCAAGGCTCTTGCAATTTCTGTTCGCCTTCTTTCTCCTCCCGAACAAACAATCCCTTTGTTTTTTCTGACGTGTGTCAAACTAAATTCTTCGAGCAATGCTTCTGTTTTTTCCTTTCGCTCTTGTTGGGTCATTTTGGGTTTGGCTAATTCTAAAATCCCAAGAATATTTTCTTCTACTGTCAAATCTCTGAAAATAGAAGCCTCTTGTGCCAAATAGCCGACACCCAATTGTGCCCGTCGATACAT
>CAYUFZ010000049.1:0-15072 GCA_964444025.1 uncultured Emticicia sp. | reverse complement strand
GCCTTGGGCTACTTGGTAACTGACTTGATTATTGACCAATCGTTGTCCGTATTTTTTAACTAGATTTTCTGTTCTCAGAATCATATTATGTTTTTTTTTGATTATGAAAAATCAAACAATTTTCCTAAAATTTGATATCCTTTAGCATCAATTGCAAGGAAGTTTTGTCTCTGAACGTATTTTGTTCAATTTGATAAGCAATGCTGAAATACTTATTTTCTTGTATTTGATTGAGATAATCATTTACCATCCCAAAGCCCAAAGCAGTGAAAACAGTTCCGGTTTTTTCGTCCATTACTTCTATTTTTAGATGAATATCTTTCATAATTTTGTGTGATTTCAAAACTAAATTTTCAGTAGCGAAAACGGGCTGCATATTTTGTGGGCCGAATGGTGCCATTCGATTGATGATTCTATAAAATCTGTCATTGATGGCATCTAAAGGGATTTTCTGGTCAATGTTAATATTGGGAGTCAATTGTTCTTCAGTAATTGTTGCCGAGACAACCTCGTCAAAAGCCAATCGAAAAGCATCAATATTTTCTATGGGCAGGGTCATGCCAGCGGCATGGGTATGACCTCCGAATTGTTCCAATAAATGAGAGCATTGGTCAATGGCGTGATACAAATCAAAACCCGGCACCGACCGAGCCGAACCTGTCGCTTTTTCATGCGATTTGGTCAAAATAATGGTAGGACGATGGTATTTTTCGATGCAACGGCTGGCTACAATCCCTATCACGCCTTTATGCCAATCTTCGTCGTATAAGACCGTCGATTTGGCGGTATCTTTCAACCAAGTATTTCCTTCTATCATCCAAAGTGCTTCTGCCGTAATTTTTTGGTCTAGCCCTTTTCTGAAATTATTATGCTCGTGAATTTGTTTGGCAAAATCCTCCGCTTCTTCATAGTCTGTGGCTAAAAGCAATTGTACAGCGGCTTTGGCATGTTTGATTCGCCCAGCGGCATTGATTCTTGGTCCGATGACAAACACTACATTTTCAATGGTCATGTTTGACGTAAATCCTGCAACTTTTTTTAGGGCTTTCAGACCAATTGATGGATTTTCATTGATTTTTTTGAGACCAAAAAATGCTAAAATTCTATTTTCCCCCGTAATAGGGACAATATCCGAAGCAATACTTGTCATACATAAATCCAAGTATTCCATCAATTTCGCCACATCTCTGCCTGTTTCTTGGCAGAAAGCCTGTAAGAGCTTAAATCCGACCCCATTTCCTGTCAGTTCTTTGAAAGGGTAGGGGCAATCTTTTCTTTTAGGGTCGAGTACGGCGGTTGCCTCCGGCAAAGTTTCGTCAGGTTCGTGGTGGTCGCAAATGATAAAATCGATTTGGTATTTTTCTTTGGCATAAGCTATTTTTTCATGGGCTTTTATGCCACAATCCAAGGCAATCATTAGAGACACTCCCTGAGAAGCAGCCCAATCAATGCCTTGGAAAGAAATGCCATATCCCTCTTCGTACCGGTCGGGATTGTAGTATTCTAAATTTGGATAAAAACTAGACAAAAATCCATATACCATTGCCACAGCAGTAGTACCATCTACATCATAATCGCCATAAATCAAGATTTTTTCTCCATTTTCGATAGCATTTCGAAGCCTTTCAACAGCTTTCGACATATCAGCCATCAAAAAAGGGTCATGTAATTTTTCTAATTCAGGTACAAAAAATGTTTGGGCAGACTCATAATCATGGATGCCTCTTTGTAAAAGCAAAGAAGATAAAACCGCACTTGTTTTGATTTCTGCGGATAATTTTTCTACGGATTCGGTGCTAGGCGAAGGCTTGAAAACCCAACGTTTCTGAACCATTTTTTTGACTAAATTTAGAGGGGTGGATTTTATTTTTTCTCTTTTTTTCCAAATACTGAAAAATGGACATATCTTTTGGGATTTTCTTTCAAATCAGCCATTAATTTGGCAATATTGGCAGCTGTTTTATCTAAATTTACATATAGAGAATCATCTTTTGCCAACTTTCCTAGTGTTCCTTTTCCCTGATTGACCTCCTTAAGTACTCCTTGCAAACCTTCAATCGACTGATTTAGTTTGACAACCGTTTCACCCAATTTCATGGCATTGAGCGAGTCCGCAAAAGTATTTCCCTTTTTGAGTATCGGTTTCAGCTGGGCATCCAGATTATTTGCCAATGTATTCAAATTGGAGGTTAAAGTTGCGGCATTTGCTGTAATAGCTGCCAAGTTTTTTGAATTACTAGCCACAACGGCATTCACTCCGTCGGTGGTTTGGTTGGCACTTTGAATCAATGTCTTCAAAGAGGTGGCCGTTTGGTCGAATTGTTGGATAATGGAACGAGTAGTGATTAAAAGAGAATCTACATTTTTGAGTGTCGGAGAAATTTTCTCTGTCACAGAAGCCATCAAGCCCAACTCCACTTCACTTGCCAAAGTACCTTCATCTTCGAGAGGATTACCCGGTAAAATGATTAATTTAATAACTTTGCCCCCCAACAAACCATTATCTGCCAAAATGGCTTTTGTTTTGTCACTGATTTGGATGGTACGCTTAATGGCGAGCATCACTTTCACTCTGTTTTTTTCTTGGTCAGGCTCAACCAACACAACCCTGCCTACGGGTACACCATTGTAAGTGACAGGATTGGAGCTTTGCAAACCCTCTGCATTTTCATAGAAAGTATAGTATTCATTTTCGGTACTGAATACATCAAGACCCTTCAAAAAATTGAATCCAAGATACAAAATGGCAAAAGATATTAACCCTAATAGACCAACTTTTACTTCTTTTTTCATATAAATAATTTGATGATTGTGATTGCCACCATAAAATCAGACAATCAATTGACAAAAATACGTCGTTCCTATTAAAAAAACCATTAATTGGCATTATTCTTAACTTCCTTTTGCTTTTTATAGGCTTTTATAGCTTTATAAATAGCATCAGCGATTTTTTCCTGCCCAGTATCGGTGCTTAAAATTTTCTTATCTTTGCTGTTGGTCAAATATCCCGTTTCGACATAGATTCCCGGCATAGCAATCTGCCAAAGCACCTGAAAACCCGCTTGCTTGACTCCACGGCTTTGATGTCCGATTTTGGACATTTGCTTCTCAACGAAGCTTGCCAATGCCAAACTTTCTTTCATAAAAGCATTCTGATAGTTTGAAAGCATGATATTTGCCATAGGCGAACTCAAATCATATCCTTTATAGTTCTTTTTATAATTATCTTCCATCAATATTACTTCATTTTCTCGCATGGCAAGTTCCAAATTTTCTTGGGATTTATGAAGCCCCATGACGTAGGTCTCGGAGCCACGCAATTTTGAAGATGGATTAGAATTGACATGAATACAGATAAATAAATCTGCTTTATTTTTATTGGCAATGGCTGCTCGCTCGTGTAATGGAATAAATGTATCTGTTTTTCTTGTGTAAATTACTTTGATATCGGGCATGTTTTCCTCAATTTTTTTTCCGAGTTTGAGGGTGATATTTAAGGCAATTTTTTTTTCTTTTAATTCACTTTTGTGAGTGCCGGGGTCTTTACCGCCGTGTCCGGCATCTAAAACAATTGTTTTGATTTTTCCGGTTTGGGCAGTTGATATTTGAACACAAAACAAGAGGAATAATATAATTTTCAGAAATTTTATCATGATTTTACACGCAAACGTTAATTCTCGAATATATAATAACTAATTTTGCACATCCGACAAGCTTAGTTTTGTCTTTTTGGGGAAATGTTGAGGAGAAACATTCTTTCTCCATTAATTATTTTGAATGGTTAATTTATGTATTTATTCACAAATATAGAGTTTTTGACACAACACAAAAAATATTTTAAAGGCATCTGTCAATTGAACAACAGAATAAAAATGATTGTTTCTAAATTTAAAAATTATCTTTTTTGCAACGTTCCTTATCCAAAAAATATTTTATGGATGCTCGTTATTCTCTTTTGCTTGATACAAGGGCGTTCAATGGCTCAAATTCCTGGAATGGGTAGGATTCAGGGCTTGGGTGCTGGTAGTACTTCTCCCAAAACTTCTAAAACATCAAAAACGCCAATAAAACCTAAAAATTCATTATTTGAGGAAAAAAAAGATACCACAAGGGTTTTGATTGCAGATTCCTTGACTAGCAAAGAGACTGGGCTTCAGACTACCGTAAAGTACATGGCAGAGGATTCGACGATTATGGATATTTCTGGAAAATTGATTCATTTGTATGGCAAGGCAAAAATTGAATACGGAGAAATTCAGCTAGAGGCGGATTATATCAAATTGGATTGGGGTAAAAGTGAGGTATTTGCTCATGGAAGTCCGGATTCAACCAAAAAAGGGGAAAAAGTGAGAGGGAAACCTATTTTTTCGCAAGGAGGTGACAAATACAATACGGATACAATCAGGTATAATTTCAAATCCAAAAAGGCAATTATTCGAGGGATTGTGACCCAACAAGGAGAGGGCTACGTGACGGGGGGAAAAGTAAAAAAAGATGCCAACGATGACATGTATTTGGTGGGTGCAAGATATACTACTTGTAATCTAAGTGAACCGCATTTTCATATTTCAGCAAGAAAAATTAAATTGGTCAATAAAAAACAAATTATTTCGGGTCCATTCAATTTTGTGTTAAATGGCATTCCCTTGCCCATTGGTTTGCCTTTTGGTTTTTTCCCTGTTCCAAAAAACAAAGAAGCGGGTACATCGGGAATTATCATGGGGGCTTATGGAGAAGATGCCAATGGTCGTGGATTTTATTTCAAGGATTTTGGATATTATTTTGCTATCAATGAGAAAATTGGAGCAAGGCTCACGGCTCAAATTTATTCTAATGGAAGTTTGGGCGTAGGAATGCAGTCTAATTATGCCAAAAGATATAAGTATTCGGGAGGATTCAATTTTCAATATAATTATAATAATAATACGCCGGAAGTTGTTTCTTCGGAGGATAAAACCAATTATAAAACCAAAGATTTTAGTTTGTCGTGGTCGCATTCGCCTGCCAATAAGCGTCCCGACAGAAGTTTTTCTTCTTCGGTCAATTTAAGAAGCAATGGTTTCAATCGAAATAATGTGAATACCGTTGATGTGAAAAACTATTTGAGTAGTACTTCCAATTCGTCTATTCAATTGGGGAGAACATTCAACCAAAAGTTAGTCACAAATGCCGGAATAAATGTATCTCAGAACTTTACAACGGGTCAGATGGATGCGTCTGCTAATTATAGTTTGGGTTTGAATCAGTTCAATCCTTTCATTCCTGAAAAGAAATTGAAGGGAAAATGGTATGAATCTTTTAGGGTTGGTTTGAATGTGAGTGGAGGCTATCAGGCAAGCAATACCCGTGTCAATAGTTTCACAAGTTATTCGGATTACAAAGTTGTCCGAGAGGTTTCTGAGGGAAATTACGAAACATTGGAGTCAAAGCCTTTGACAAACGAAGAAATCAAATTGAGAGATGCCAATCCGATAACCTTAACACCGGAAGAGCGGCTGTTACAAAAAGCGTTATTGGCGAGATTAAGCAATATCATCAAATTGGATAGCCGAGAGGGCTGGAATAATTTGCTGAATAATAGTCAATTTAGAACCAATTATACCTTGCCTATTTCTTTGCCTAATTTCAAAATTGCAAGGTATTTGAATTTTACCCCAAGTATTGGTTTGAGTGGTGATGTTTTTACCAAACAATTGAGCTACCAATACATCAATAGTCAAAATGCAGTCAAAATTGATACTGTTTCGGGTTTTTTCCCGACGTATCAAATGTCGATTTCTGGAGGTATGAATACCCGTGTGTACGGAACTTATCAATTTAAAGGCAAGGGACGATTACAAGCGATTCGACACACAATGGCTCCCTCTTTAAGTTTGAGCTATGCTCCTGATTTCACGAATAGACTATTTGAGTATAAGACGGTCAGGATAGATAAATATGAGCGTGCGGGCATTACTACCTATGATACTTTGAGGAAATTACTCCCCAAATACCCCACTCTAAACTCCCGAGCAGGAGCTTCCGGAACAGTCAACTTTAATCTGACAAATCAGTTGGAAGCTAAAGTTCGTTCTAAATCGGATACAGCTGCCAAGGCATTCGAGAAAATTTCGCTCTTGGATAATTTGAGCTTAAGTACCAGCTATAATTTATTGGCTTTGGGAGATTCGATGAACTTATCTAATATGAACTTGAATGCCAATACCAATTTTTTCAAAAATTTGATTAATTTGAATATGGGAGCAAGTTTAGACCCCTATTATTATCAAGCCGAAGCAACAGATGAGTTACGCAAACTAAATCCTGCAGGTAGGGTACGTCGATTTTATAAATTGGAGCGGGTATCGGGTTTGGCGGGCTTGGCAACTTTAAGGTCGGCGAATATTGCCATCACGACAAGATTGTCTCCAGAAACTTTCAACCCTAATAAAACCAAACCTCAGACAAATGCCAATAATCCTGCAATGGATGCAATGAAAAAATTTGTCAGTGCCAATCCCGAGGCTTATGTGGATTTTTCTATTCCTTGGACAATCAGTTTGAGCTATAATTTTAATTATTCCAAACAAGGCTTGGCGAATGCTCAAATCACACAAGCTTTGACCATTCAGGGAGATTTCAGTTTGACTCCAAAATGGAAGTTCAGCTACAACTCAGGTTGGGATTTTCAGCTAAAATCACCTACCTTGACAAACTTGTCGGTGCATAGAGATTTGCATTGTTGGGATATGGCATTCAACTGGACACCTATTTCGGGATATGCTGTACGAACGAGTTATTCATTTACGCTAAATGTTCGTAGTGCATTATTGCAAGAATTGAAAGTAAGTAGAAGACGCCAATTTTATGGAAGTGGGGGATTTTGATGCTTAGCCTTCCTTGAGGTTTGTTTGTGGAGTAAGTCTGATATTTTACTTTTCGACATAATAATTTGGATTAATCATTGTAATCTCATCATTTTTTTGTTTAATTCGCTATAAAATTATACTACCAATTTAATAGATTCGTTTTTAAAAAATATAAATTTATATCAATATGAGAATCAATCAAACTTTAGTCTTATTGGTCATTTGTGGCTTATTCAGTACCCGTTTGTATGCACAAAGTGAAGAGGAAAATATAAAAACGACGCTCAATAATTACCTTGATGGTGGCACAGAAGGGGATACTGCTCGTTTCAATCGTGCATTTATTTCACAAGCCATCCAGCGTTCGGTAAGTAAAGATGGAAAAATTGGACAGATGACTGTCAAAGAGTTGGCATCAAAAATTAAGCCTGGACAGAGATTAGAGCGAAGCACACGTATTGTTTCGTGGAGCTATGCCGGAACAGCCGCCAGTGCTGTTACCGAAACAGATTATGGCACTTCTAAACTGATTGATTTATTGAATTTATTAAAAATAAATGGGGAGTGGAAAATTGTCAGTCGTGTATTTTCAAGAATTGAAAAAGATGAAATGGTGGTTTCGTCAAGCCCTATCGTCAAAGCCCCTAAAACTCCTTCAAAAGGAAATATTCCTGTCACAACAAATACGGGCGGTGCTCCAGCGAAAAAATCACCTGCTCCAAAACCAAAACCTGCAGATGATGGTTGGGAATAAATGACCAATGCTAAAAATATAAATGCAAAAGGGGATATTTCAAATGAATATCCCCTTTTGCATTTACTATAATTATTTTTTAAGCTGATTCTTTCAATTTGGCAAATGCCGAGCGTTCAAACATATTTTGAGCAAAAGCCAGAGTCACTTCAAAATCTTTGATTTTCTTATTTGAAGGAATATCATACATGATATCAGTCATAATTGCCTCACATACCGAACGCAATCCCCTTGCCCCCAATTTGAACTCAACGGCTTTGTCCACAATAAATTCCAAAGCATCCTCTGCGAATGTCAAAGAGACATCTTCCATTTCAAACAATTTTTGATATTGCTTGACGAGAGCATTTTTGGGTTCGGTTAAAATTCTACGCAAAGCTTCTCTATCCAAAGGATTCAGATAAGTCAGCAATGGAAGTCGTCCAATCAATTCAGGAATTAATCCAAATGACTTTAAATCTTGTTGTGTCACGAAACGCAATAAACTCGCATCAGATTCTACGTCATTTTTGTTGCTATGAGAGAAACCAATCGGTCGGCTGTTCATTCTTTTGCTGATATGTCTTTCGATGCCATCAAAAGCCCCTCCACAAATGAAGAGAATATTTTCGGTATTGATTTGAATTAATTTTTGTTCGGGGTGTTTGCGACCACCCTGTGGCGGCACACTGACGATAGACCCCTCCAACAATTTCAGAAGCCCTTGCTGTACACCTTCTCCGCTCACATCACGTGTAATCGAGGGATTATCACTTTTTCTAGCGATTTTGTCGATTTCATCAATATATACAATTCCTTTTTCAGCCAATTCGACATTATAATCAGCAGCCTGCAACAATCGACTCAAAATACTTTCCACATCTTCGCCTACATAGCCCGCTTCGGTCAAAACGGTAGCGTCGGCAATGGCAAAAGGGACTTGCAAGGTTTTGGCAATATTTCTTGCCAAATAAGTCTTACCGGTGCCAGTTTCGCCTACCATGATGATATTTGATTTTTCAATCAAGACATCATCGTCTTTACGAGATTGTGAAAGCCTTTTATAATGATTGTAAACAGCCACACTCATTACTTTTTTTGCTTCATCTTGCCCGATGATAAAATTATCGAGAAACTTTTTCAATTCTGCCGGAGGGCGTAAATCAAATTTAGATGAGTCATTTTTTTTCTTTTTTTCACTTTTTTTGGAAGGAGAAATCCCATGTAGCTCTTGTTGAACTAACTGAAATCCTTGTTCTATGCAATTATTGCAAATATTTGCTTCACCGCCAGATATTAATAATTCCACTTCATTTTTGCTTCTACCGCAAAACGAACAATAGGCTTTTTCACGATTCATTCGTCTGAATTTTGTTTTATCTTGCAAAAATACAAAAATTGTACTGTAATCATGCTTATTATGTGTGATAAATTTCAATGTTTTTGACTAATTTCACCCTTAAAACCATGATAATCCAACATGAATATCACCAAAATCTTTATTTTGACAAGCCTGTTGTTTCTCTTCACAAAAGAGAGTTTCTGTCAAATCTCGCTTGGAATATACTTAGAGAAATTTTCAAATCAATCCTCTTTTGGGATTGAAAAGGTGATGATGAATCCTAAATTACTTGAGGGTTTGGGAAAAATCAGCATCAATGGTCAAAATAATTTGGTAAAAATAAAAGGAAATCCGATACATACATTTGCAGAGGGTTTTCAACGCATCATTGCTACAAACGACACAAATATTCCCATCATCTATGATATTCGGGTATTGGAATTGAAAGAAAATACCCTTGAAAATAGACGATATTCTGGGACATTGCGACTAAAAGTTGCTTTTAGAAAAAAAAACGATTTGTCGGATACGCTGCTGTGTGAAACTTCGACAAGTATCGCTTATATTCGTTCCGAATCGACCAATCCCTCGCATTATTTTGAGCAGATTTTGGCAAAAGCTGTCTTAAAAACTTTGGAATATTTTGATACTTGGATGCAAAAAAATGCCTCCAAACATGAGTCATTTTTAAAAGAAACACGCCTTGTATTCTTGGAGGATGTCTCTACCGACAAAGAGGATACATTGAGCTATGAGTCTCGTAAGATTCAATGGGACGATTTCAAAGGTGTGCCTAATAATCAACAGTATGGAGCGGCAATTTTTAGTAACTTTGCTTATACTTCTAAGTTTTATATTGAAAATTCGGTGTTATTTGCCCAAATTCAGATGCATACTTATATGGTTCGAGGGATGTCTTGGGTAAAAGCTGAAGCCAAAGATGACTATGGATTGGCACACGAACAATTGCATTTTGATATTACCAAATGGGTGGTGGAGAGGTTCAAGAAAAAAATACAACTTTTGGCAAAGCAAATACAATCAATGGACGACCTCAATAGCCGTATTCAATATGAATATCTTGAATCTTATAGAGAAATGAATGCTTTGCAAAAACAATATGACAGCGAAACGCTTCATAGTATCAATCGTCAAGAACAAATGTTCTGGAATGAAAAAGTTAGGAAAGAATTGAAAAGCAACGAATAGCTTTTGTCTTGATAAGGGGTGTTTTTATAAAAAAGAGGCCTCCAAACACTGAAGACCTCTCGGATTTGATTGAAAGAATTTTATTCAACTTTTAGACTACCCCCTCCAGAATAACTTCTGAACTCGGCATTGTACATGGCATCTGCCGACACCGCACCACTCGTGAAATGACCTTTGGCAACAACCCGAACCAAATAATAAAATGTTTTTTCTTCGGCATTGGCAGTGGTATAGAAATTTATTCTGTCATCTCTTATATCAAAATGCTCGGGATTGGCAGCATTTTTTATCCAAGTCATGTTTCTGTCTTCGTTAAGTCTTGGATTTTCAATTTCAAAGGCTGCTGGCAACATATCTGTGATGACTACATTTTCGACTGGCGTACCCAAGGTACTACTCAAGGTCAGTTTTACTATTACTAATTGATTTTGTTTTAAATTACCTTGAATAGGGATGCCATTTCGGTCGAGTAATTGTCTTCTGATTTTTAAGAAATTATCTTCTTCTTTGAATGAACCACTGGCATTTAATCCCTCCAACTGAGCAAAATAGTATAGGTTTCCTTTGCCTTTGGTGGTCAAGGTCAAGAGTTTTCCTGCAATTCCGGTATTCAATTGCACATCAGCACCATTGTAGGTGGCTATTGTTTTGTTGGCTGCCAATAAGCTTGCATTGATTGAAGAATTGGCATTTTGTCGAGCAATTTTACCCAAAGCCAAGAAAGAAAATACAGATTCCTGCGTGCTTAGGTAAGGATTGGCTTGTACGGCTTGAGATAAAATTCTTGCCAATTTTGGAATTTGCAAGTGATTGGGATTGGATTCAATGAGGGTATTCAACGAAATAGCTAAATTCCGAATGGGAGAAGCAAAACTTCCTGAATTTTGCTTTTGACTATTTTCCATCACATAATTTTTCGGCAATATTTGTCCAAAACTTCCTTCATCTCCGATTTGGGCATAACTTGCCGCCAACATGTATTTTTCATCCACAGAAAGCAGATTAAGGTCTGATTTAAAATAATTCATCATCGGTTGATTGGCATTTCCGGCAATCGACAAGACATACAAAGAGTAAATGATTTCATGACGGGCAATGGTTCGTGTGGTCCATGTACCTGTTTCATTTAGTATCCATTGCACTTCGGTTAGTTCTTTGGTCGTGGTTTTTGTGTTGAGATAATTCAAGAGATTATCCAGCACCTTTTCGCTTACCTCATAGTCGGCTTTTTTGGCTTCAATCAAAAAATGAGCGGCAAAAGCAGACCCCCACCAACTTTCATCGCTTCCTCCTTGCCAATATACTATGGCTCCACTAGACAATTGCATGCTTTCGATTTTTCTAATTGCTTCTTGTACATTGAACCTCGGATTCCACTCGTCTTCGCCCGATGCACGCAAAGCTTTAGAATTTTTGGCAATAGTTTTGGCAAAATCTGCAAAGTATATTTGAGGGAATGCTTTCGAAATGGTTTGTTCGATACAGCCATGCGGGTATGTCAATAAATAATCCATTTGTTTGGCAAAAGGCAACAAAGGAGATTTGCTAATTAATAAGCTCCCTTGGGCAGAACCCAGCATAAAATTATTTTGAAAATTTAATTCAGCTGATTTTCCGGCTTGTACCACACCCGAAAATGAAGTTTTTAGTAAAGAAGTCGAAGGACGAATCGTTAATTCGGTTTTTTCTACAAACTTCTCTTTGAACGCATTTACCACGACCGACATACTTGCCAAACCGATGTTTGCGGGGGCTTTTACGCTGATATTTGTTTTTACTTCTTTTCCAGCCGGAATGTTCATGCTTATTTTTGTTTGCCCTTGCATGACCAATCCGCCCGTTAAATTTACTTGTACTGTTGCATTACTTGGCATTTTGGTTGTGTTGGTCAAGGTCACTGGAATAATGACTTCATCATTGGGACTCATAAATTTCGGAACACCCGAGCTTATCACAATTGGGTCTTTAACTTTCATATTTGTAGAAGCAGAACCAAAAGAATCCTCTTTATATGCCACCACCATTACCCTCAAATCCCCCGAAAATTGAGGAATATCTATCTCAAACTCCGCTTCTCCATCAAAACCAGTATCCAGTGTTCCACTCCAAATAGCCACCAATTTATTTCGACCGTTGCTTAGCGGATTGACTCTTTTCTCCAAATCATATCCATCTCCACCCGTACTGGTTCGGATGAATCCAATTTCGGGGAAAAGGAAAGGGTACAAATCATAACTAGATACCTCTAAGGCTTGTTTTTGATAGAAATGGTCAAAAATATCGGGAGTTTTATAGTCTTTTAGCTGTAAAATACCCTCATCAACTACCGCAATGGTCAATTCTGTGTTGGCTTTGGTTTTGACTCGAATTTTTTGTTTTTTGTTCGACCTTGATTCTTTAGCTGCAATGATTTCTATCGGCAATCGTCCAGAAGGTTTTTCAACAGACATTGAGGCAAATCCATGAGCAACAGTTAAAGGAATATCTGAATCATTCATCGGACGAATCAAAGTGGCTGTTACGAAAGCATTCGGTAGCATTTCTTCTGTTACTTTGATTGATATTTCTGCCGATTTTTCGTCGGTATCGACATAAAAATGTTTCAAAACCCTGTCTTTTTCCACCGAGACCAAGATTTTACCTTTGAAAGGCGATTGAAGCAATACTTTGGCATTATCACCGATTTTATAACTTTTTTTATCAAACTCCATCGATACCTGTCCTTCGTTGTTTACTTCAAAAGAAGAGCCAGTGGTATTGCCATAGCCATAGGCATAGAAGGTTTTTGAGCAATAATTATTGGCATGTATATCTCTGATACGAACTTCGTATTCTCCTGAAATTTTAGGTACAAAATTGATTGCTGCTTTGCCTCCCACCAAACTGACATTTTTCGATAACATCAATTTTTCCATTTTTTTAGAATTAAACTTCAGCCCACCTTCCAATCTTTCTGGTACATTTTGATATTCAATTCTAAAAATTTCGACATTCGCCTGTGTTTTCATGGGTAAGCCTTTGGCAGAAACCGCCGCCAAGGGAATGTTCAAAGGGCTGTGTGTTCCTACATAATATTCTTGCAAACCAATGCCATAGAAAACATTTTGAGTAAATACATCAAAATTCTTGACACGATTCAAGGGGCGACCGGTTTCGTCAAAAACTGTCACAAACACTTTCCCTTCCAACAAACCAATATCCTTGAAACTCTCTTTCAATGGAAAATCTTGTTTCGCCAATCCATTGCCGTCGGTCGTGCCTTGTCTAAGTTCATGCTCAAATTTAGTCTGATTTTCAATTGTAAAGGTATAGTTTTCAAAGCCTTTTGCTCGGAACTCTTTACGAACCAAGCTAAAGTCCATTTCATAATTTCTATCGCTTGCTGGAGGACCAAATAAATTGCTCGCCAATGCCGAAACTTGTACAGATTCGCCCAAATTATATGAATCTTTGGCAGTAATGGCTACTTTTATCCTATCGGGCATAAATTCCTCCACACTGATACTTTTCGACTGAAGTAATTGCTTGCTGCCACTAAATACCTCGACAGTGTAATTTCCTGTCACGGCGGCTCTTCCCAAGGGAACACTTAGAGAAATCGACCCATTTTCGTTGAATTTTTGATAAAAACTACGAAAATCACGGCCATTGGGTAATAATATTTTAACCATCACTGGTTCAATTTCAGGCACTTCCCAATTGGCAGTACGAAAAACTGTATTCAGATGAATGGTTTCTCCCGGACGATAAATATCTCTGTCGCCATAGATGAAAGCATCTAAATTGACTTTACTTTTGCGTTTTCCTTCTACTTCAAACCTTGATGTTTCTACTTTTGTATCCTCCAAAAGCATGTAGTTGAAATCATCTGCGGTTTGTGCTGTAATCATTGCCAACCTAAAATCTCCGATTTTTTCCTCCAAATTTTCGAATACCAAAACGCCATCGCTATCTGTTTTGCCAGAAGCAATTTCTTGATTATTGGTGGAAATTAACTTTATTTCTACCCCCGATTGAGATTTGGTATCAATGATTGAATTGACAAATACCATTAGTTCATTGCCATTTACAGATTGTTTGGCAATGATTCCCAAATCAGAAACAGAAACCAATTTGGTGGCATTTTGATAATATTGTTCGTCTGAATTTATATTGATTAAATAAACCCCTCGGAGTTTTTTTTGCTCCGGAATGGGCAAGTTGAGCATCGAAACGCCATGAATTTTAGGAAGATTTCCGGTTTCGAGTACATTATCTAAAATAACATCACTATAAATTCCTTGTGCATCTTCGCCATAGCTGAATGCCTTAGAATCTTCGCCATTTTCAGAATATCCATAATCCGAATAGCGATTGTTCCTGAGGTAAGGTAAGATGTTGTTTTCGTATAATTTTACAACTTTCAAGTTTACTTTAGCAATATTGGTAATTTTGATGCCAATATTTCTGTTTCCTTTGGATGACAAATAAAGCCCTTTTTTATTCGTAAACTCTATTTTACCTTGCATTTCTCCAAAGTATAAATCTTTATGAAAATCTTCTGCTAATTTAGCTCCCAAGACTCCCCGAAGATTGTTCTTGATGGTTAAGGTATAAGCATCCCATTGATTGAAAAAACCCTTCACAATGAATCCATTTTCGATGACTTCGGTTTGAAATTTTACTTTTGGTTCAATTTCGATGAATTCTTCTATATTTGCCGCAGAAATTTGCTGAGAAGTAATGATTTTGATAAGCCCCTGCTCTTGTTCATACCCAACTTCCGTATCGATTATTTTGACGACAAAAGGGGAGTAGAGGCTTGTTTGAAGTTCTATTTTTTCTTTCAAAAAGCCAGCCCCCACTGCCATTTTAAGTCCTTTTTCAATATTTGCTTGTAATGGAATATCTTCTCTCAATTGTGGGGCATTGCTTAGGGAGAGCAATAGTTTTTCGTCATT
>CAYUFZ010000048.1:15214-15677 GCA_964444025.1 uncultured Emticicia sp. | reverse complement strand
GTGAGATTTATAATAGATGGGGACAATTAGTTTATAAAGATTCTGACGGAAGTATTATCACAACAACTGGTTGGAATGGTGTAAGTAACCAAGGTATCAGATTTGGTACACAAGGTTTGCCTGATGGTACTTATTACTATACAATCAAAGTAAGTGGTGAAACAGAAACAAGAATTAATTTTATCACCATTGCAAGGTAAGTTCGTTGCTAATTTAAAGGGGGGGTATCTTCGGATAGCCCCCTTTTTTTTGTATTACAAGAAAGTACATGAGGGGGAGTTATTCAATATGTATTTAATTTGTGCATAATTTATCTTCAACTATTCTTAATTTCTAACATGAAAAAATATACGATTATTTCACTTATTTATATCTTTATAGGGCTTCCTTCTGTGGCCCAATCTGTTATTAAACTTTATAATACAAAACCGAAAGGCTCTGAAAGCTGGACATGGTCAGAGCA
>CAYUFZ010000048.1:11517-15204 GCA_964444025.1 uncultured Emticicia sp. | reverse complement strand
AAAAATATGTTTAATACAGAAGTGGTATTTAATGTTATAGAACCTACCCTTACTTTTTATGATGCCCCCAAAGAATTGTCCACTGGAACTGCCGTAATTGTTGCTCCTGGAGGGGCTTTTCATACCCTAAGTATCAATAGCGAGGGGGTCGAGGTTGCCAAATGGTTGAATAGTATTGGCATTAGTGCATTTGTATTGAAATATAGATTAGCTCGCTCATTTACAGAAGACCCCGTAAAAGAAATAATGGGAAAAATGGCTAATTTTAAATCTTTGGATGAAGAAAACGCCCCAATTATACCTTTGGCGACTGCCGATGGACTCGCTGCTGTAAAATATGTTCGTGACCATTCCAAGGAACTAAATATTAATCCCGACAAAATTGGTTTTATGGGCTTTTCGGCTGGAGGTACACTAACAATGTCGGTAGTGTATCAGGCAGATGAAACAAATAGACCCAATTTTGTGGCACCGATTTATGCTTATGAGCCAGCCATTATTGGAGATAAAATCCCTGCTACAATTACTCCAATTTACTTGGCTGTTGCAGGAGATGACCAACTAAACATGATGCCCATGAGCATCAGTATTTATAAAAAATGGTTTGATGCCAAACAGCCTGCCGAATTACATATTTATGAAAAAGGAGGGCATGGCTTCGGAATGAGAAAACAAGGCTTGCCAACAGATTTTTGGTACGTCGAATTTGGCAAATGGCTCAAAATGCATCAGTTTTAATGATACATTTTTGTCACTATTTTATAGAAAGCAGTAGGGTATAGGAAAGTTGTTTTTACTCGCAACTATATATTTACATTCATTATTCAACCTTATAACAACAAACATTCAAAATGGAATCAATACTAGGTATTATTTTTCACTCTATCGGTGGCTTTTCTTCAGGAAGTTTTTATATGCCTTTTAAAAAAGTTAAAGGATGGGCATGGGAAAGTTATTGGATTATTGGTGGACTTTTTTCTTGGCTAATTGTACCTCCTCTTGCGGCTTATTTGACTATCCCCAATTTTTTAGAAATCATTGATTTAACAGATAGTAGTATTAGAAAATTTACATTTTTCATGGGATTACTCTGGGGAATCGGCGGATTGACTTATGGCTTGGGTGTACGATATTTGGGGATGTCTCTTGGAAATTCTGTTGTACTCGGCTTTTGTTCGGCTTTTGGGGCATTGGTGCCTTCTATTTATTATAATTTTAATCCAACTGAAGGAAAAACTTCTTTCTCTGACATGATTACAAATACTGGTGGACAAATTGTCTTACTAGGTGTTTTGGTTTGCTTGATAGGCATAGCCATCCTTGGCAAATCTGGAGTGATGAAAGAAGGAGATTTAACCACCGAGCAAAAACAAGAAAGTACCCAAGAGTTTAATTTATCAAAAGGTCTGGTAATTGCAATCATCTCGGGTATTCTAAGTTCATTTTTTAACTTTGGAATTGAGGCGGGAAAGCCAATGGCAGACGAGGCTGTGAGATTAGGGTCTAATCCTTTATTTCAAAACAATGTCACGTATGTTGTGTTACTTTGGGGTGGTTTAACGACCAATCTTATTTGGTGCTTGTATTTGAATTATAAGAATAAAACGTTTGGCGATTATGTCAATTCAAAAACGCCAATAGCATCAAATATGCTATTTTCTGGAATTGCCGGTACAATGTGGTTTCTTCAATTCTTTTTTTACGGAATGGGAGAAAGTAAGCTTGGAAATGGGGCAAGCTCTTGGATTTTACACATGGCAACTATTATTTTGACAGCAAACTTATGGGGGCTTTGGTTGAAAGAGTGGAAAGGGGTAAGTAAAAAGACTTTTAGAACATTCTTGATAGGAATCCTTACAATGATGCTTTCGATAGTTTTAGTTGGCATTGGCAATTCATTGTAATCTATCTTTTTTATCTGAATTAAAGAAATAAATATTTAATATAAAATGACAAACTTTAAACATGTGTCCTATCTTTGGGATGAATCCAAGGCGAATAGTTTCACCAATGAAGTAGATTTGTTTATTTATCGCTCAAATATGTTAGGAGCAGATTTAAGATTGACAAATTATGGGGGGGGAAATACATCAGTAAAAATAACAGATAAAGACCCTTTAACTGGCAATGAGGTGGAGGTAATGTGGATAAAAGGGTCGGGTGGTGATATCGGAACTTTGACCAAGTCTGGGTGTGCCGCTTTATACATGGATAGATTATTATCTTTGGAAAATGTCTATGAAGGCATCGAAAAAGAGGATAAGATGGTCGAGTTGTTTAATCATTGTATTTTTGATTTAAACTCTAAAGCTCCATCAATAGATACTCCGCTTCATGCTTATTTACCATTCAAGCATATCGACCATTTGCATCCAGATGCTGCGATTGCGATTGCGGCTGCCAAAGATGGCAAAAAAATTACAGAAGATTTGTTTGGAGGGGAGATTGGCTGGGTTGACTGGCAAAGACCAGGCTTTGATTTAGGGCTAAAATTAAGAGCTTGCTTGAATGATGCCAAAGCCAAAGGAATTACTCTGAAAGGAATTATGCTTGGTTCGCATGGCTTATTCACTTGGGGGAATACCGCTTATGAAAGTTATCTCAATACGCTTCAAATAATTGAAAAATGTGCCGATTTTTTAGAAAGTAATTATGAAAATGTTTTCGGTGGACAAAAAATACTTGCTTTAGTGCCAGAAGAAAGAAAATCTGTTGCCTCAAAAATTGCTCCAGTTTTACGTGGGTTTTGTTCGTCTGAACGTCAAATGATTGGACATTTTACCGATGATGCAAGAGTATTGGAGTTTATTAATTCTAACGATTTAGCAAGATTAGCTCCTTTGGGTACGTCTTGTCCTGATCATTTCTTAAGAACTAAAATTGCACCTTTGGTTCTTAATCCTGATAAAATTGATGATAATAACTATTTAGAGTCTGTTTTTTCAGAATATAGAGCTGGTTACAAGGCATATTATGAAGCTTGTAAACATCCCAATAGCCCAGCAATGAGAGACCCAAACCCAGTAGTGATTTTGTATCCTGGGGTGGGTATGTTTACTTTTGCAAAAGACAAAACTACTGCCCGATTGGCATCAGAATATTATATCAATGCTATCAATGTCATGAAAGGGGCGGAAGCAATTTCTTCTTACACAGCATTGCCACATCAAGAGGCATTTGATATTGAATATTGGCTTTTGGAAGAAGCAAAATTACAAAGAATGCCTAAACCAAAGGCATTATCGGGTAAAATTGCATTAGTGACTGGCTCTGCTGGAGGAATAGGCAAGGCAATTGCCAAAAAATTTGCTCAAGAGGGGGCTTGTGTTATATTGAATGATATAAACCAAGAAAGATTAGATGGGGCAATGGCTGAATTTATCAAGAGTTTTGGAAAAGATGCGGTTGCTAGTACCATATTAAATGTGACTGACGAAATCAGTGTCAATGCTGCTTTTCAAAATGCTTCTTTGGCTTTTGGCGGGATTGATATTGTGGTGAATAATGCAGGGATAAGTATTTCAAAGTCTATTACAGAACATAGTCTGGAAGAATGGGATAGATTATATGATATTTTGGTAAAGGGGCAATTTATTGTATCCAAAGCTGGTATCGCTGTCATGCGTCAGCAAGGTATAGGAGGGGATATTGTAAATATTGTTTCTAAAAACGCAGTAGTTGCAGGGC
>CAYUFZ010000048.1:4602-11507 GCA_964444025.1 uncultured Emticicia sp. | reverse complement strand
ATCCTGGTTATGGTTCTGCAAAGGCTGCTCAAGCTCATCTGACCCGTCTAATGGCAGCCGAATTGGGGGGGGATAAAATTAGGGTGAATACCGTAAATCCGGATGCCGTCATAGCTGATTCGAATATCTGGGCAGGTGGCTGGGCTGAAGGTCGTGCCAAGGCTTATGGAATTACGGTTGAGGAATTGCCAGCTTATTATGCAAAAAGGACATTATTAAATGAAATGATATTGCCCGACGATATTGCTAATGCTTGTTTTGCATTTGTGGGTGGGTTATTGAGTAAATCGACAGGAAATGCCTTGAATGTAGATGGTGGGGTGGCTATGGGTTTTTATCGGTAATTTTTTGATTTAATCATAGGTTAGTACCAAGCTAACGTCTGATATTTTTCGGGCGTTAGCTTTTTTTTTATGGAATGTATAATTCTCCTTTACTCAATAATCGGGCGGTTCGGACAACGCCAGATTTATGAATGTTTATGTTGTTATTGGTTTGATTATAAGATAATTGAACCGTGAATTCACCGGAAGGATGCTCGACAGAAATATTTTTTTCAATTATCTCTTCTTCTATTTCAATACAGTCGGGGTTTATGTGTCCAATGACCGTGTTGGGTAAAATATAGGCAGTTGCCACCGAAATTGCTGCCAAAACGCCAATAGCTTCATGAACAACATGGGGGATAAACATTCTGGTATTGATATTTCCGCCTTGCGAAGGTGGGCTAATCAGGCACATCTTCGGAATAGTTTGCTCTTTTACATCTCCCAAACCCATTAATTTTCCTGCTTTCAATCGAATAGATTCTATTTTATGGCATAAAGCTAAATCGGATTCGAGAGCTTCTTTTGTTTCATTTCCACTCAGATTAAAATCGCTTGCCCTCATGATTACCACAGGCATTCCATTGTCGATACAAGTGGTTTCTATCCCATCAATGTTGTCAATTACATTTCCTGTGGGCAATAAATTGCCGCAAGTAGAGCCAATTGTTTCGAGATAATTACAAATAATGGGGGCTGACGTTCCGACAACGCCATCGATTTTAGTATTTCCGTAATAATTTACTTCTTTATTAGGCGTTTCTACGATTGTTTCACAAATTCCTCCTGTATTTAGGATATTTATTTTAGCGGATGTATATCCTTCCGACGCTTGAAATAAACCAGATTCAATCGCAAAAGGAAGGACACCCGCTAAAATGTTACCGCAGGTTTGTGTTGTTGAAATTTTCCCTTTCCCTACCACTACTTGAACAAAAAAATAGTCTAAATCTGTCGCTTTATTTTTTGATTGACTAACGACTGCGATTTTACTTGTCAAGGAATTAGCTCCGCCTAATCCATCAATTTGTCTGAAATCTCCAAAGATGCTTCCCTCCATTGCCTTTAAAAAGATAGTATCCCATTCGGAAGAGTTTTTTGGTAAATCATCTGCAAGAAAAAATAATGCTTTAGAGCTGCCTCCTCTCAATTGCATGTAAGGAATCGATTTTTGTTTCATGGTTTTGGCTTTTGTTCAAGATATAGTTTGTATAGATTATTTCTTGTTGCAGTACTGACGATTGGCTCGATTGATTGGGCGGCGAGCATTTCCATTACTGCTTCCATTTCAAACATTCTACGAAGGGCATGTGTGCGACTTCCTTCCACAAATCTGTCAATCATCTCATCGTTTCCACCAATCAAGGAGCTAATCTGCCCTCTAATATAGCTTTCCATACCAAATTTTTCGCCTGCTTCCATGGCTTCACAGACGACAGCTGCAATACCTTTATAGACGATTGAACGCAATAGCTTTCTGGTTGCAGCATCTCCAATTTGGCTATCTTGTAAATGGGTAATATTTAACTGAAGTGGTTTTATGATTTGAATGAAGCTTTCTGAATATTCACCCGAAGCCAACAATGGGGTTTGAATCCCTTTTGGGGGAACAGGTGCCATAATTGCTAAATCAATCATTTTTACGCCACTTTGCTTGAGAATAACCTCAATTTTCTTCTTTTTTTCTGGTCCAGAGGTGTTCATTTCACAAAAAAATTGTGATTCGTTTAATACCTCTGAAAGTTCTTGGGCAATGCCTTCGGATTCGGAAGAAAGATTAACACTCAAAATAATATCTGCTTCTTTTGCTGCCTCTTTATTAGAAGGCATTAGTCGAATATCTTTGTTGAGCTTTCGGAGAGGATTGGGGTCGTATCCAAAAACAATTATTCCTTTTTCTACTAAGTCGTTTGCAAAATGACTGCCTGCTTCTCCCAAGCCCAAAATGGCAATTTTTAATTGATTTTTCATAATTAATACCCAAATTTTTCGTCCCAACCATAAATTTGTAAGGATGTTTTGCCAAGCCTTAATTGCTCTCGTACCCATTCTTCTTTTTGTTCTCTGGCAATGGCTTTTTCAATTGTTTCTTGGGCTTTTTCCTTAGGAATAATGACAACCCCATCTCTATCGCCGACAACAAAATCTCCTGGATTTATAAGCACGCCTCCAATGATAATTGATTCATTCAAAGAGCCATCTCCATGATTTGAGGTTCCTTGAATACAAAGCCCCCTGCTGAAAACCGAAAAACCCATGGCTTCAATGTCGTCTGCATCTCGTACACAAGCATCAATGACCAATCCATTGATGCCTTTGGTTTTGGCACCTAAACTCATTAAATCTCCCCAATAGCCAGCCTCATAAAATCCTGAGCAGTCGGCAATCAAAACATCTCCAGCTTTGGCATAAGCATAGGCTCTGTGAAGGAGGACATTGTCTCTTGGCATGGTTTTTACGGTATAAGCAGGCCCACAAACTTTCATTTTTGTATCTATGGGTTTGATAGCTGAGGGTAAATTTCCTGATTTTCCCAATGCTTCGTGTAATGTTGCTGCCGAAAATTTTGATAATTCTTGAACAATATTCATCTTTTAAAATATAGTTTTTACCACTCGAGGAACATGACATTGATGTGCTTCTGCGTATTTTATTTCTTTTTTTCCTGAAATTCTTCGGGCATGATTGGCTCTTCTTCCTGCCAATTCTGTGTAATAGTCTTTCAGGTATGTTTGGGCTCCCATACAGTCCATTGCAGCGATTTTTTTGTCCATGACAGAGCTAATGTCTATAAAAGTATCGGGTGTAAATCCGCAAAGCTCAGGCTGATGTGGCTCGAATGAATACCAAATCGGAGGGTCAATGTTTTTAAATGCACTCGGTACACCTGCACCACTTGAGAGTAATCTCGCTCTTTGGGTGGCTTGAAATGCCAATGGATGGTCGGGGTTAAATGGGTCTTTCTCCGAATGAGTCAATATCACTGTTGGTTCAAAATCTCCAATAATGTGTGTCAATTGCTCGATTCTTTCATCGGATATCAACATCGGATAATCTCCCCAATCTAAAAACTGGATTGGGGTATTCAAAATATCAGCAGCCTTTTGGGCTTGTTCGTGACGAATCGCCTTGACATTTTCGATACTTCTGTTTGGGTTTTCTTTCCAAAGCTCTCCCGATTCTCCTCTTTCTCCGTACGACAAACACAGCACGAGGGTTTCGGCTCCTTGTTCGATTGATTTAGCGATAGTTCCGGCAGAACGCCAAACAAAATCTGCTGAATGTGCACCAATAACTAATAATTTCATATATTTATATGTTTAATCAAACTCATAATAATTCATCGGGCATGGGTGTTCCTCTGGTGTGGAAACTTTCAACAGTTTTTAATCCCCAAGCTTGCCCTTTCAATCTTTCTTCTCTATTCCAAACAACCGTTTCGTAGTCTGGATCTAAAATAAGTCGGGCTGTTGGGTTTGCAATTTCAATTCTGTTGCCACCGGGTTCGTATAAATAGAGAAAAAAGGTTTGTTGAATGGCGTGTTTGTGGGGGCCTGTTTCGATAAAAACACCATTTTCTAAGGCAATGTCTGCTGCCAACAATACTTCTTCTCGGCTATTTACTGCGTAGGTTAAGTGATGAAACCTTCCTGAAAGGCCAGAATGGTCTTCTGTAATAGCCAAATCGTAGGATTTAGAATTGACAGATACCCATACTCCTTTTGGCCCATCTTCAAAGACGATGGTTTCTGTCATTCGTCCGCCAAGTGTTCCAAATTGAAAATCCCTGAAAGCTCGGATATCTTTAGCCAATAGGTTTAGGTGGTCGATACGCCTAACATTCATTCCTTTCCCTGGAAATTTACTGGCAGTATTTTTCAATGCCGACCTATTTTGCTCTGTTGCTTTAAATTTATTGGTATCAAAATATAGTTCGCAAAAGTGTCCGTCGGGGTAACGAAACTCGTATGTTTTACCATAGCCACATTCGCCTTCTTTCCAGCCAATACCCAATCCTATTTCTTGTATGGCTTTTGCCCGTGACTCCAAGGATTCTTGGCTTCTCGTTCTCCAAGCAAAATGCCCAATACCAGAATGCTTGTGTGCTGTCAATTTTAAGGAATGATGCTCATAATCATCGTACGCTCTTAAATAAGCCGAATCCCCATCGACTTCCGTGAGATACATGCCAAGTATATCTGTAAAAAATCGAATACTTTGGTCTAATTTTGGTGTGAGTAATTCGACATGTGCCAAGTGGGCTAATTCCCAAGTCAGGTTATTCATAAGCGTATATTTCTAAAATAATTAATGGCATAAAAAGTATCATTCGACGGGCTTATTTTGCTCGAATATAGATAGTAGCGATTCCGCTGATAATGGTTGGAATCGCAAAAAATATAAAATTTGTACTCATACCAAAGCCTGCTCCAATTAAAAAACCACCAGCCAAAGGACCAAAAATTGCTCCAATTCGTCCTGCTCCTACTGCCCAACCTACCCCGGTTGCTCGAATTTCTGTGGGATAGAGTTTCGCTGCTAAGCTATACATTCCGACAAATCCCCCTTGTATCCCAAATCCAATGAATCCGAAAAGTGGAAGGATAAGAGAAGAACCCGTAAAATATCCAAAAATGAGCATTAAGGCTGCTGTAAATATCAAGTAAAAAAAGATGGTCTTCTGTAATCCAAATCTGCCTGATAAATATCCTTGGGAGATAATTCCGCAGAAAGCACCTAAATTAAATACTGTTCCAGCATATATTGCCAATGCTTCGTCTAATCCTGCCGCAGACGCAAGTTTAGGTATCCATGTGGTCAGGAAATAAAGTGTGGCAAATGCCATGAATAAAGCCATCCATAAACCCAAAGTAGATTTTCGATGGATAGGGTTTAGCAATGATTGTACATTTGGCTTAATATCTTCTTTCTTTGTCTGAACAAATTCGTTGGATTCTGCCAAAAATAGATATACTATCGGAAGTGTGACAAACGAGGTTATTCCAGCGATTTTAAATATGCTTTGCCAACCCATCGTTGGGATAATTTCTGCGGCTACTAATCCTGAAATGACTGCTCCGATTGGGTATCCTGCCATCACAAAACTTACCCAAAAATCCTTTGTGGATGAAGGGGCTTGTTCGGCAGTAAGGGTTAGCATTTCTACCGAATCCGCCCATGATGTGCCAAATACACAAAAACCCATCAGGGCATTACATATCAGTACCATTGATTTTCTGCCAATTTTATCTGCTAATGGAGCTAAAAACATGGCTCCGACAGACATCCCCAAAAGGCCTGCACTAAATACAATACCAAGGGATTGGGGGCTGATTGCCCATGCTTTTGAAATGTTGGGTGCCGCATAAGACACAACCATGACATCCATCCCATCCAACATATTCATCAAAAAACAGATGAATATAGTCGATAGCTGTTTGGTGGTAATTTTCATTATGATTTTAATTTTTAGGTATATAGATTGATATTTTTTGTAAATATCAATAAAATGAAAATTTCCGACAAATAAATTTTTTTGTTTTGCCCTTTCTGTCAAAAACGTAAGGTAATCGTGTTTAATAATGTTGCAAATTTCCTCGATTTTAGATGAATTATTGAGAAACTATTTTTACTTTTATGGATAAAAAATAAACATTTTTATCTGTGAATAAGAAAGAAATACCGCATTTTGATGGTTTGTATGGAGACATACAGGGAAGTTTCTCGTCTGAATATATTTTTTTAGAATTAATTGCAACAAGAAGTCAAATTTTTGAATGGTCTATTAAGCCTCACATACATTCTCATCTTTTTCAGGTATTTATCGTTGAAAAAGGGAGTTTAATATTTGAAGAATCTATACAGAGGTATGCTTTGCAAGCTCCTTGTGTTTTGTTTATTCCTCCGACAATGCTTCATGGATTGTATTATAAACCTGACGTTGAGGGTTCGATTTTTACTTTGTCCGAAAGTTTTATAGAGGATATTTTTAAAACATCTCCTCATGTTTTAGAATCGTTGAAAGAAATTCATGTATTTGAATATTTGCGGGGGGATACTGATTTTAACTTTATTTTGGATTTAGTAAAAAAAATAGACCAAGAGCTTTTTTCAGAAAATCCAGAAAGAAAAATAATGTTGAGAGCTTTGATTACTCAATTGTTTGTTGGCTTGTATCGATTTTCGAATCAAAATTTTACCATGGCACATGTCAATTCAAATAGTATGGATTATTTTAGAAAATTTCAGCAAAGCATCAAATCTTCTGATTTTCGTAAAAGTATCCCTCAGTTTGCTGAAGAACTAAACATTACCCCCGTGCATTTGAATAGAATTTGTAAAATTGTCGCTGGAAAAACGGCCGTTGAATTGATTCATCAAAATATTATCGCAGAGGCTCAAAAATATTTGTTGCATACTTCTTATTCGGTGTCTGAGATTGCCTATTTATTGCAATTTGAATATCCGAATTATTTTGCGAAATTATTCAAAAAGTATGTTGGCAAAAGCCCCAATGATTTTAGAAAAGAAGATAGAAGATAAGATTCCTGATTATTTTTTGTTGATTATCTCCAATAA
>CAYUFZ010000048.1:0-4592 GCA_964444025.1 uncultured Emticicia sp. | reverse complement strand
AACGGCAAGCGATGCTTCTTTGGCTTTCTCAAGAGGAATAACAAAAGGGTTTGATGATGCTTGTTTTGAAAGCACCCATCTTACGCTAAGAAAAATTTTGTTGATTATTTTTTGTTGATTATCTCCAATAATTCTGCAATCATCAAAGCTGTCGCTCCCCATATAATTTGACCTTGAATCAAAAAACATGGGGTTTCAAATGTTTTTCCATTTGTTTCTATTTTTTGAATTTGAAAATTATCAGGATTTTGCAATTCAGAAATAGAAATTTCAAATATATTCGCTACTTCACGTTCATCAGGATAAAAATCAGGCTTATAATTAAGATACCCTAAAACAGGCTGGCAGAGCATATTTGAGGGTGGAATATAAATCTCAGTAATATTGTCGATAAGCTTTACGTCCGAAGCCTTGATGCCGATTTCTTCTTGGGCTTCTCGAAGGGCCGTCTTTTGTATATTAATATCTTTAAGCTCGACTCTCCCTCCTGGGAATGCCATTTGCCCGCCATGAACACCATCGTATTGTGGTCTTAAAATCAATGGGACATAAACCTCTTCTCCTTTTGGGTAAAAAAGAATCAGAACAGCACTCTTGCGAAAGTTGGCTGAAGGAGAAATTTTTGTATTGAGACGGCTAGGCGATACCCTCCGAATAATTTCGGTTTGGTCAGGTAACCCATGTTGTTGGATTTGTTGTTTGAGATTTTTTACAAATTCGGAAAGGTTCACGTGTCAATGAGTGTTTTATAATTGATTCTAAAGCAATTTAACAAAAAAAAAATAATTATCCATATATTTTTGCCAATTGTTCTGCACATCTTTCTCCGTCCATGGCTGCCGAAACAATACCTCCTGCATAGCCTGCTCCTTCTCCAGATGGAAAAAGTCCTTTGATTTGTGGATGTTCTAATGTTTCTTTTGCTCTTGGAATTCTAATGGGGGAGGAGGTTCGGCTTTCAATTCCTATTAATTGGGCATCGTTGCTTACATAGCCTTTCATTTTTTTTCCAAATTCAATCAGTCCTGCTTGTAATGGTTTGGCAAGGATGTCGGGAAGTACTTCGTGCATATTTATCGATACTAATCCAGGTTGATATGAAGTGTCGAGAAGCTGATTGGAGGCTTTACCTCTTAAAAAATCTTGTAAACGTTGTGCAGGTGCCAATTGGCATTGCTTGCTTTCTAACAAGCCTTTTTCTTTTGAATTTTGGCTGTTGATTGCCATATTAAAAGCTTTTTGCTCAACTTCACGTTGCAGAGCTAAACCTGCCATTGGCCCTAATTTGTTGTATTTTTGCCAATCTACTTCATTGATGGCTACTACAATTCCTGAATTAGCATATTTAGAATCTCTTCTCGATGGAGACATGCCATTCACGACTAATTCTCCGTTTGAAGTTGAGGCTGGTACGATGAAGCCTCCCGGACACATACAAAAGCTAAATACTCCTCTCTGAATATTATTATAGTAAGTTTGTGCTACTAAGCTATACGAGGCAGCGGGCAATAAGCCCCTATCGGTTCGATGATATTGATGCTGGTCGATAAGGCTTTGGGAATGTTCGATACGAACTCCCATGGCAAAAGGTTTGGCTTCTATATAAATATCTTTTTTGTATAATAATTCAAAAATATCTCTTGCCGAATGTCCTGTTGCTAATATTACTCCCAAACCCAAAAATTCTTGTCCATCGGCTGTTTGAACTCCTTTAATCGTTTCATTTTCAATAATAAAATCAGTTACTTTTGTGTCAAAATAAACTTCTCCACCTGCTTCTAAAATGCTTTGTCGCATGGCAGCCACTACTGCCGGCAATTTGTTTGTGCCAATATGTGGATGCGTGTCGTATAAAATTTCATCACTAGAGCCATGGGCGACCAAAATTTCGAGGATACGTCGAACATCGCCTCTCTTTTTGGAGCGGGTATAAAGTTTCCCATCGGAATAGGTGCCTGCCCCTCCTTCTCCAAAGCAATAATTTGATTCAGGGTTGACCAGGTGGTTTTTGTTGATGGCAGCCAAATCTCTTCTTCTGGCACGTACGTCTTTTCCTCTTTCCAATAAAATTGGCTTTAAACCTAATTCAATCGAACGTAGTGCCGCAAACATTCCTGCCGGACCTGCTCCGACAATAATTACTTTTTTATTAATTTGACTTACATCTGGGTAGTCAATGAGGCAATTGTTTTGTGGAATTGGTGTATCTATATAAATCTCTAGCTGTAAATTGATTTTTACTTGTCCTTTCCTTGCATCAATGGATTGTTTGGTTTTTCTAATTTCAATGCTGTCATGTCTGTTGTTGAAGTATTGAAATTTGACGTATGAATATAGTTTTTCGGAGTCTAAGGCAATCTCCGGTTCGAGGCTTAATTCTAATGTTTCAATCATGTCGAGATAAACGAAGGTACTTATCCTTCAAATTTTGTACAAAGTTAGGAAAAATCAACTATTTTTCTGCTTTTTTATGTTCTTTCAAATGAATTATCTAAATTTTAATTTATTCTACTATCTAAATAGTTTTTTGAAGTATCTTTGTAAAAAATGTAGTAACATGAGTGCTTACTTTCAAAATATTAACAAAGCAATTAAAACGACGATTAAGGGCATGGGCTTGACTTTTAAGCACTTGTTGGCGGCTCGTAAAAGTCGTTCCCCTTTGGCTGTCAATGATTT
Organism: uncultured Emticicia sp.; assembly: GCA_964444025.1. Classification (GTDB taxonomy): domain Bacteria; phylum Bacteroidota; class Bacteroidia; order Cytophagales; family Spirosomataceae; genus Emticicia. Next base: position 1,913 of record CAYUFZ010000048.1, on the reverse strand, counting down.
ATCTTATTTTGAGCAAAAGTCTGGAATTGTTACTTTACAATATCCGAAACAGCAGTTGCCTATACCTGAAAATGGACGCTATCAATTGGATTGTGAGATTGATGATTGTATTGTTTGTGATAAATGTGCAAAAGTCTGTCCAGTAGATTGCATTGAAATAGAGGCAATCAAATCTTCGGAGGTGATTAATTATGCTTCTGATGGCTCTCCAATAAGACTTTATGCTGCCAAATTCGATATTGACATGGCAAAATGTTGTTTCTGTGGTTTGTGTACTACGGTTTGTCCGACGGAGTGTTTGACCATGACCAATACGTATGATTTTAGTGTTTTTGATATCAATGAAATGAATTTTGCATTTTCTAAGCTTTCTGATGAAGAAGCTGATGAAAAACGAAAATTATACGAACAGTTTGTGGCTGAAAAAGAAGCTGCCAAAAAGCAATCACCGATAGAAAAACGTGAAGTTAGTGGTGAAGTTAAGCCGAAAGCTGTTTTCAAACCTTCAATAAAATCGGAGTCCCTCAAAGAGGAAATAGTAAAAAATATTGATAATCAGTCAATTGCAAAGCCAAAGCCTGTCTTTAAACCAACTATTAAGGTGGCAGATAGGGTGTCGAATGAATCAGAAGAGGAGAAAAAGCAAGCAAGTGAGCAATCTTCGACTGCCAAACCTGTGTTCAAACCTAGTTTTCAAGCAAAAAAAATCGAAGCGTCAAAAGATGAATCAAGCTTAGAAAGCAAGCCAAAAGCAAGTTTTAAGCCAAAATTCAAACCTTCAGCCAAAAACATGATAGAATCTGCTGAAAAAGAAAATATGGAGCAAAAAAACAGTGATAGGGAAAGTTCTTTGGAAGCTCAACCCAAAATCAAGGTGGCTTTTAAGCCCAAAATGAAAATTGTACCAAAAAAAGAAGAATAACATCGTGGATACACTATTAAATTTTCTTTCAAAACAAATCGAACTAATACTCTTTGTTTTTTTTGCATCAATAACTGCCTCAGGTGCTTTGATTTTATTATTTACTAAAAATATTTTGCATGGGGCATTCGGTTTATTGATGTCGTTTTTAGGAGTTGCCGCTTTGTTTTTGTTTGCTGGGGCAGATTTGTTGGCGGTTGCTCAGATAATGATTTATGTAGGAGGAATCCTCGTATTGATTATTTTTGGTATCATGATGAGCAGGGGGGGAGCGGAAAGTAGGTATCAGTCTGAAAATTCGAATGAGATTCGTGTCAAGCATAAAAACCAACTTTGGGCTGGGTCTTTGGCGATGATTTTTTTTATTGTTTGTTTGAAATTAATTGTCGAAGCAAAATTTTATATTCTTGAAAATCCTATCCCTAAGCCTTTTTCTGTTAATAAAATTGGTTTAATCTTGATGACGGATAAAATAATTGCATTTGAAGTCATAGGTATTTTATTGTTAGTAGCTTTGATAGGGGCGGTATTTATTGCAAAAAAAGAAAAAATATGATAAATGTTCAGTATTTTCTCGTCATTAGTTCTCTTTTATTTTCAATTGGTTTGGCGATAGTGATTTTAAAACGAAATGCTATTTTAATTTTGATGGGTATCGAATTGATGCTTAATGCGTCGAATATTAATTTAGTGGCGTTTGGAAGGTATGATGAAAAAATGGATGGGCAGATGATGGCCATGTTTGTGATGGTCGTTGCGGCTACTGAAGTAGCTGTTGCTTTGGCTATTATTGTGAAATTGTATGAATATTTTAAGAATATTGATTTGGACGAAATAAATCATTTAAAAAAATAAAAAAATACTTGACAAAGGTAATTTATTGTTATACCTTTGCAGTCCCAACAATAAGGGATATGGCTGCGTAGCTCAACTGAATAGAGCGTCTCACTACGGATGAGAAGGTTTGGGGTTTGAATCCCTACGCGGTCAC
>CAYUFZ010000047.1:12014-15678 GCA_964444025.1 uncultured Emticicia sp. | reverse complement strand
AAGAAATATTTATCGGGGAAAGTAACTTTTTCCCCATTTTCTTTGGTCAATTCGATGTTTGAAACAAAATAATTCAAGGTTGTTACGGTAAAATCTTCTCCCAAAGCATTGGTCGCTTTGCTTGTACCTAATGCTAATTTTTGGTCGCCAACTCGATTATCAAATTCAATGGAAAATGTATTTTTATCATTTGGTCCAATTTCTTCTTCTTTTTGGCAAGCCGCTAATAAACCTAATGAAACGATGAATAGAATTAATTTTGATGTATTTTTCATGATTTGTCTTTTTTTAAATAGAATACTTCCTCGCCACTCAGCGAAAGTTTGAGTCGAGTGAAATGTTTAGGAAATACCCTTTCTGCTGATTGATACAATCAGATTTTTTGTGAATAATGTAAAAACAGCTTGGAATATTTACCGAAGAGATAAATAGCCGATTAGGTAAGAAAAATCAAGAAAAACAGGGAGGATGAAAAATCGAAGAGATAGGCGAAATGGATTGGCTTATCTTGTATTCAAAGAAATTTTGAATTTCAAAACACTCAAATGCCAAATTCTGTGTAAAGGCAAAAGTTTCCTCGTGAAAAACCTCTTCTAAGATTTTCTTGAAGGATTGTTCTTGCTTATTTGCTTCTTTGGTGGCTTTTTCTTCAGCCACTTTGTGGAGTTGTTTTGCCAAATAACACTGTCCGTTGCAATTTAGCTCAGGTTTGAAGCGATTTTCACAAAGATTTTGGATAATGTATGTTTTGTTCAATTCAAAATCAAGATAAACCACAGGCACTACCAGCATCCGGATGCTGGAGAGAATGAGCAGAAAAACTGCCAAGCCTTGCTTACGTTTAGATATTGAATTCATCTTGCAAAGCTAAGGCATTATTCATTTCCAAACAAATGATATTTATCAGTTTTTGAGAGAATTAATCAATAGGCTATCCTCAAAAACAGTCCCTATCAACAATTGATTTTCGAAAAATGCTCCCACACTTGAGCCAGAAACAGGCTCGCCATTATTTAGATAAATACTTTTAAGGGTATAGTCCGAATGGTTTTTATAGTTAATTTTGATGATTTCGGAAGGAGATAATTTTTTATGGTCTTTGGAATGTGCCAAAAAAGCCAATAATTTTGGATGGCATCCTACCCAAAGATTTCCTTCTGAATCCACTTCTATATTGTCGGCACCCATGATGGAAATTTCATCAAATTTTTTCAATTTCCCTGCTGCTAATTTTTCAAAAACGTCGATTTTTTTTCCTGATGTTTCTGCCACAAATATTTTAGAACCATCTTTTGAAGCGTTTATGCCATTGGCATATAATAATTTATCGGCAACTATCGAGGCTTTTGTCCCATCAAAATAACAAACATTTCCCATCGGGATTTGCAATAAATCTTTTTTCGAACGCCACGATGATTTCGGTTCGTCGTGGTCGTTCGTGATATAAAATTGATTTTCTCCCACTGCCAAAATATCATTAGGGCTTAGCAATAGTGGGTGGGTGAAGCTTTTTATATGAGTGAGTGTTGAATCTGAAAATTGAAAAATCTCAATCGAATTTTTATTTTTTTGATGATTGATTGCAAAAATTAATGTCTTGTTTTCATTAGATTGAAAAAGACTGATGCCGTGTGGATGAAAATCGCTTAAACCAAGATTTTTGCTTAAATTAATCGGTTTTGGTGTTTGACTTTTCAAGTTTAACAGAAAAATTGCCCCATTTTCCGAATTTTGAGAAGATTCCGTAAAATCATTGGAAGATATGAAAGCGATACCTCTCGAAGCATCAATGCTAATATCCTCCGTGCCTTGAAATCCCGGAATCAAAGTTAATTCCCCTTCGTGGTGAGGATGTATTTTTGTGAAAAAACCAGCATTTTTCAAGGTTTTGCCCACAAAAAATAAAACTAATACGAGGCAGGCAAAAATAATTTTAGGCAAAAATTTCATGTCAAAAAGATATCTGAATGGTAAAAATGGTGCAAATGATTGAAATATACAATAAAAATAGATGAAATACAAATGAGCTTCCAGTCAAGGGCTTAACGATTTGAAAATATTATTTGTAATTTCTTGAACGTCGGCATAATTTTGGGTGTTATTTTGGTATAATCTTGGCAGACTTCGATGAATAAGGATTTTTTTAATCACCTTTTTGAGAAACATCAAAAAGCAGAACCTGTACCGCCGACAAAAGAAATTGCGGCATGGGCATTGAGAATTATAAGATTGCTTTTTCCGGAGCAAACGAAAGAGTATTTTCGTTCGAGCGAAGAAATTGAAATCCAGTTTAAGAATTTAGAGCTTGAACTTCGTAATATTTTACTTTCGACCTATCAGTGCAAGGGGTGTGGACCAGAATCTACTGCCAAGGCATTTATGGAGCGTTTGCCTGAGGTATATCGTGTCTTGAAAACAGATATTGAGGCAATCATCGCCGGAGACCCTGCTGCCACCAGCGAATTTGAGGTGATTCGGGCGTATCCAGGCTTTTTTGCGATTACTTTTTATCGTTTGGCACATGAACTATATTTGTTGCAAATACCAATTTTACCTCGTATTCTGACAGAATATGCTCATTCTAAAACAGGTATAGACATACATCCTGGAGCCACCATTGATGAGTATTTTTTCATAGACCATGGCACGGGAATTGTGATTGGTGAGACCACTATTATTGGAAAACACGTCAAACTTTATCAAGGTGTGACGCTTGGGGCATTGAGTGTCGAAAAAACTTTGGCAAATACCAAACGTCATCCAACGGTAGAAGATTACGTGGTCATTTACTCTGGGGCAACCATACTCGGCGGCAATTCGGTCATTGGCTGTCATTCGATTATCGGTGGAAATGTATGGCTCACAAAGTCAGTCCCAGCGTATTCTACGGTATATCACAAGCCAGAAATTAAAGTGGTGGAGCGAGTGATGGACTAATATAATATTAAATTAACAAACAATGAGTTCAATAATAGAATTGGTGGGAAATACGCCAATGGTAGCTTTACAGAAGCTCAATCCTAATCCTAAAGTAAAAATTTTAGGTAAATTAGAAGGGAATAATCCTGCTGGAAGTGTAAAAGACCGTGCTGCTTTGAACATGATTCGAAGTGCCGTCGAGCGAGGGGATATTAAACCAGGACAAAAATTAATCGAGGCAACGAGTGGCAATACGGGCATTGCTTTAGCAATGATTGCTCGTCTTTTTGATTTGGAAATTGAGCTAATTATGCCGTCTAATTCTACTCGGGAGCGAACACTCACGATGGAGGCTTTTGGGGCAAAAGTGGTTTTGCTCGATAATATTGAAAAATGTCGAGATTATGCCGAAGAAAAAGCGGCAAATGGAGATTATTTTCAACTGAATCAATTCTCAAATCCCGATAATTATTTAGCCCATTACAAAACCACTGGTCCAGAAATATGGCGAGATACTCATCAAGAAGTAACACATTTTGTAAGCTCCATGGGGACAACAGGTACAATTATGGGTACTTCTATGTATTTGAAAGAAGTAAATCCATCGGTACAAATTGTTGGTTGTCAGCCGACTGATGGTTCTTCGATTCCGGGTATCAGACGTTGGCCCAAAGAGTATTTACCCAAAATATTTGACCCATCGAGGGTGGATAGAGTCATGGATGTATCGGAAGAAGAAGCAAGT
>CAYUFZ010000047.1:0-12004 GCA_964444025.1 uncultured Emticicia sp. | reverse complement strand
GCGATTCACGCACAGCCCGACAAGAGCTCCCGGTTGAATTTGCTGCTGCAACAGCTGCGGAAGAAGAAGCAAGTGAAATGGCAAGGAAATTGGCTAAAATCGAGGGTATTTTTGTTGGAATGAGTTCGGGTGGGGCAGCAGCAGCAGCGATAAAATTGGCTCAAGAGCTCGAATCTGGTGTGATTGTATTTATTTGTTGCGATAGGGGAGACCGCTATTTATCGAGTAATTTATTTGGATAATTTCAGAGGGCAGATGTAACCGAACATCTGCCCTCTGAATAATTAGGCAACTTGCGTGATAATTTGGTTGTTTTCCAAATAGACAATCATCATTTGAATATGTTTGTAGCCCATTTGTTTGTACAAACTACCATAGCCAGATATTTGTTTCAAGTATTTTTCATGCAACAAATCGTTCATTTTCCCAGTTTTATAGTCTATAATATAGACGGTATCGTCCTTGATAACCACCCTATCGGGTCTTTGGGTTTGAATAAATTTCCCTAAAATATCTCTTTCATTGTGTACGATTAATCCTTCTTCAAACAATTTGGATAATTCGGGTAAATTCAAGACTCTATTGATAGATGCTCGTAGTTCTTCCTCCTCAACTGGAGAAATAATACCTTCAAAAAGCATTTCGTTGATTGCCCTGTCCACATCTTTTTTACTATAAATTTTGGCAAAGGCGGTGTGTACAATATTTCCTTTTTCAACGCCTTTTTCCAATAGATTATCTCCATAAATTTTCGCTGAGGCTCGTTTTAGGTTTAATTTGTTCCATTTATTGTCAATAACAATATTTTCAAGCAAAATTTCGGGATTTGATGCTTGTTTTTTTGGAGCAGATTTTTGCACATCGCCCTCAAACAAAGTGAAGGTTTCTTCTTGACTTTGATAAAGGTTCAATGATTCTAAGTATTGAATAAAAATATCTGAAATATTTTTTATCGGTTTATCGGCATTATTCCTCTCTTTTCGTGACGAAATAATAAATAATTTTTCTACCGGACGAGTCAAGGCAACGTATAGCAAATTAATATTTTCGATAAAAATAGCTTCTTCCTCTCTTTTATATTGGTCGGCTAATGTTTCTGGAATTAATTTTTCTTTAGGAATTTCGTTTGTCCCCATCTTTAATTTGAAAGGGGCGGTGCTTAATTTTATACCTTTGGAGCTAAGTTCTGAATAATTTAGATGGTTTAAATCCGCCCAAAATTCAGAATATTGATTAGGGGAAACTTCCCAATCGGCGAAAGGCAAAATTACAATGGGATATTCTAATCCTTTTGAGCGATGAATGGTAGTGATAGTGACGGCATCTTGGTCGGATGGAGATTTAACAGACATCGTACCCGAAAATTTCTTTTTATCCCAATGATTCAAGAAATCTTGTAAATGATTGCTTTCTCGGATACCAAAATCCATCACCACATCTAAAAATCTAAATAAATAATTTTTTTGGTTGGTCAGTTCAAAAAGATTAAAATATTTGATGGTTTTTTCTGTTAATTCATAAATATTTGATTTTAATAAGTCCGCCCAATCAATAGGTTTCTCGTTTTTAGAAGATAAAATGACTAACATTTTCTCACAATTATTATTGGAAATAGCATCATTTATCAACAAATTATCCGTTTCAACAGGTGTTTTTTGGAGAATGACCTGATAATACAAATAGAGTAATTCTGATTTAACAAGCGTATTTTCTGGTGAATCGACAAATTTAAGAAACGCTGCCAAGAATCTGATAATAGGCAAATTATTCAACAAAAGTGAATCCCGTGAAATCAAAGGAATGTTGTTTTTATTTAGATGATTGGCAATAATGGCTGCTTTAGCATTTTTTCGACATAAGATTGCAATATCTTTAAACGCAAAATTCTTGGCTTTAGCCTCTTGGATTAGGCTAAGAATTTTGTTGAGACTTGTTTCGTCATAGCCCAATACCCCTTCCGATTCGTCGTTGGTATTTTTTTTCGAGGTGGATTGCTCAAGGAATGTGATGCTTACTTCGCCTCCTTTTTTTACATGGGGTGGTTTTTTTTGTTCAAAAGTTCCATAAGCATCTTTCATCAGGCTAAATTCGCCCTCGGATTGGGTTTTGATAAATTCAAACAAGCTATTGTTAAAGTCGATGATATTTTCCGAACTTCGGAAGTTGGTATCCAATGATTTTGGATTGATATTGCTATAAATACCAGACCCTATATGGCTTTGTTTTTTGGAGTTTTTTTGATATAAATGAACAATGAGTTCCATTTTTCCACCTCTCCAGCGATAAATGGCTTGTTTGGCATCACCGACTAATAAATTAAAATTGTTTTCTCCCAATGAATTTTCAATCAAAGGAAGAAGATTAGAAAACTGAATTTCTGATGTATCTTGAAATTCATCAACCATGATATGCTTGTATCGGTTGCCGATTTTTTCATAGATAAATTCAACCGGTTCTTTGGCTAATAATTCTATGATTTTACGATTGAATTCGGCAATATAAACTTGGCCCTTATCTCTCAATACTTGCTCGAATTCGGTCTTTAATTCATTTAAAAGAATTAATTTCTTGAGATTTGGCTTTAATAATTTGAAAAGCTGGTATTTTGAGCGATTCTCTTCCGATAGCTTCTTGACTTGCTCATGAATATCAATCAAATCTTGTTTGATACTATCAATATTCTGTTTTGCTTGGGGTGTAGTTTTCCCTCCAAACCATTTATCGTTTAGCAATGTTTCTGTTTGACGATTATTTAAGCCATTATCATACCTTGACACAAAGATTTTATCAATAAAATTATCTCTAACATTCTCGAAGTACTTACCAATTCCGGTGCTTGAATAATAAAAATCATCTATTTTGATGCCATTATTTTCGATTAGCTGGCATGCTTTTTCCCCAAGTTCCTGAACATCTTTCTCAAATTTTGCCATAAATTCGGCAATTTGCTTAGAGATTTTTCTAATATCCTTCGAGTTGAGCGAATGAATTTGAGAAGTCATTTCAAGAAATTGGTCATTAATGAGGTGTTTTCCGAATGAGCTTATTTCATTGGCGATGGAATTCCAACCTATGCCATTTTTAATAGATTCGTCGATGAAATACCGCAGATTTTCGGTGATTTCATCTTGATTTTCTAATCCTGCTTTTTCTATGAGTCTTTCTGCTGCTTCACGAAGAATCATTTCGCCGTCCAAGGAGGTTTCAAAATTGAAAGGTAAATCAAGCTCTTCCGAGAAAGAATTTACCAATTGATTGACAAAACTATCGATGGTTTTGACAGAAAAATCCGAATAATCGGCAATAATATTTTTAAAAGCTTTTGCTGCATGATTCTGAATGATTTCTTTGGTAAATATCGGAGCATTCGATTTTACTTGCGTTTCATTCAATTCTTTGAGTACATTTTCGTACATTACCCATGAGCCAGATGTTTCATCGAACGACTCCACCTCGCTGATTGCCTTCAAAGAATGTAGAATTCTTTCTTTCATTTCTTGAGCGGCATCATTGGTAAATGTAATTGCCAAAATTTGCTTGAAAAAATTGGCATCATTGTTTGCCAAAATTAGCTTCAAATATTCTTTTGTCAAGGTGAAAGTCTTTCCCGAACCTGCAGATGAGCTATAAATATTAAAGTTTGCCATAGAAAAAAACAGGATTTAGTGTTCAATGATATGATATTAATGAGATTCCCTTTTTACTTCATGCCCAGATTTGCCAACCAAGAAATCCAAATCTGCTCCTTTGTCAGCTTGCATGACTGTCTCTATGTAAAGTTTTACATAGCCTCTGTCGTATCCAAGATTCAAGCCTTTCCAATGTTTGCGTCTTTCGGCGAGTTCTTCGTCTGATACATGCAAATGAATGGTACGATTCGGGACATCGACTTCGATTTCATCTCCATTTTTGACTAAAGCCAAATTTCCACCAACCGCAGATTCTGGAGAAGCATGCAAAAATACAGTGCCGTAAGCCGTTCCGCTCATGCGAGCATCAGAGATGCGAACCATATCTGTGATACCTTTTTCGAGAAGTTTTTTCGGAAGCTGCATATTTCCCACTTCTGGCATACCAGGGTATCCCTTTGGCCCTACATTTTGTAGTACCATGACTGAATTTTCGTCGATTTCCAAGTTAGGGTCATCAATTCGGGCATGATAATCTTCGATTGTTTCGAATACAACGGCTTTGCCACGATGTTGCATCAAGTGAGGCGAGGCAGCAGATGGTTTGATGACGGCACCATTTTCGCATAAATTTCCTTTGACGACCGCAATACCTCCTTCTTTCAAGATTGGTTGGTCGATAGAAGCAATCACGTCGGTGTTCCATATTTTTGCTCCTTTAGCATTTTCGACCAAACTTTTACCATTGACAGTAATCGCTTCTTTGTGCAAATGTCTTTCCATTTCCTTAATAACAGCCGGCAATCCTCCTGCATAATAAAAATCCTCCATCAGGTATTTCCCAGATGGCATTAAGTTGAGTAAGAAAGGCATTTTACTACCAACACTGTCGAAATCTTCTAAATTAATATCTACCCCCATTCGTCCTGCAATGGCCAATAAATGCAAAACCAAATTGGTAGAACCACCTACGGCAGCGTTCATCATGATAGCGTTTTCGAATGCTTCACGGGTTAATACTTGAGACATAGTCAGATTTTCTTTGACCATCTCCACCGCACGCATCCCCGATAAATGAGCTAATACTTTTTTTCTTGAATCAGCAGCCGGAATAGCAGATGCTCCCGGAAGAGTCAAGCCTAATGCTTCAACCATAACCGCCATGGTGGAGGCAGTACCCATAGTGGAGCAATGCCCGACACTTCGACTCATACACGACTCGGCTTCTTCAAATTCTTCTGCCGTCATTTTTCCAGTTTTCAAGTCATCGGCAAATCTCCATACGTCTGTTCCCGAGCCAATGGTTTTTCCTTGAAAACGCCCATTGAGCATTGGTCCTCCTGGTACCACGATGGTAGGCAAATCGCAACTAGCAGCTCCCATTACCAAAGATGGGGTGGTTTTGTCGCAGCCGGTCAAAAGGACGATTGCATCAAAAGGGTTTCCTCGAATACTTTCTTCTACCGACATGGCAGCCAAATTTCTATATAACATGGCCGTTGGACGAATAATGGTTTCGCCCAAAGACATCACCGGAAATTCGAGGGGAAATCCTCCCGCTTCGTAAACGCCATTTTTTACTACTTGTGCCAATTCTCTGAAATGCCCGTTACAAGGAGTTACTTCCGACCAAGTATTACAGATTCCTATCACAGGTTTGCCTTTGAATTGATGAGCAGGATAGCCTTGGTTTTTAATCCAACTACGGTAGATAAATCCGTCTTTGCCATCTTTTCCAAACCAATCTTGGCTTCTTAAATGTTCTTTTTCTTGATTCGACATGGTATTAATTTTCAAATGTTTTATTGGATTGAATATTCCTTGAAATTGAGATGTAAAAGTAGAATATAATCTTTAATTTCGGTAAAAAGAAATGAAAAAACTATTGAGTGGCGAATCACGAAAAAAATGAATGTAAGGGCTTTCAAAGGCTATTTTCTTTGAAAAATGGTAGAAAAGCTTAGAAATGTAATACACCAATTATTTATTCTAAAATATTCAAAAAATATGTGCAATTTGCTTTAAAATTTATTAGTTTTGCAACGTTTTTTCATTTCATAATTATTTTCTAATATTAAATATTAACTCTATGAACTTATTTGATACGTTGAACGAGGCTTTGACAGATGACGTGGTATCAAAAATTGCCAAACTGACTGATGAGGATTCTGAAAAAACAAGAAAGGCTTTCAACGGAATAATTTATACTTTTGTAGCCGGATTGATTCGAAGAACAGGAAGTACGATGAGCCTCAATATGCTTTATAACCAAATTCAACGTGGGAGTCAAGAAGGCGAATTGGTACGAAACATCCCGTCTTATTTAGGAAATAAGGAGAGTTTTGATAGTATTCTTAAGTCAGGAGATGCTTTGGTCAGTCAGGTTTTTCCTGCTTTCAAAGGTCCATTGGTTAGTTTGATGGGTTTTTATGCAGGTATTAAAAAAACATCTTCAACTACTTATGTTACTTTTATTGCGGCTGTTTTGGTTGATGCAGTAGCGAAAGAAATGAGTGTCAAGAAAATGGATGTGCAGGCATTATCTGATTTTCTATGCGACCACCATGAGGAGTTGTTTAGAATTTTGCCAGCTGATCTTGGGGAGAAAATGATTCCTCAGCTTGGGTTACAAGAATTATTGACACCAAAATTTACTTCGGGTAAGAAAAATAAAAATATACTCAAGAATATTACTTCAGCGAGTATTGGTACAAATGCTGAAGAAAAGAATAATTCGGAGCCTGTCGATAATGAAAAAGCTGAAAGTACTACCGATGCAGGAGGAATTTCTAATAAAGTCATTATGATTGTTGCTGCATTGTTGGTGGCAGTTTCGGCAGGTGTGTATTGGTATATGAATGTTTATATTCCTCAAACACAAGTGAAGATTGAAACGGTAGAGACAGATACTACTGCTGCTATTACGGATACGGTTGGTGTCGCTCCTGTGGATTCGATTGGTACGGCAGCCAAAGATTCTGTTGCGAATAAAATAGCTACTCCTGAAGAGCAACTAGGTTCATTTTTAGATGAAATTAACAAATACGCAGAGGATAAATCGAGTGAAAGTGGCAAGGTGTTTGCCAATTCGGGAATAGTATTTATCAAAGGCTCTCAGGCTCTTGATTCGGCATCTGATGAAAGTATCGCTGCTATTGTTTCTATCATGAAAAAATATCCTAAAATGCAAATTCAAATCCAAGGACATTCGGATAATGCTGTTGGCATGGATAATAAAACAATGGCAACCAAGCGAGCTTTTACGGTGAAGAAAAAGCTGATGAATAAGGGAATCTCTCAGAAACGAATTGATGCTGTGGGTATCAGTGGTTCTGGAAATAATACGGATATCAAGGTCGTATCAAAATAATTTTTGTTTGAAATAAAAAAAGGCTTTTGGAATATATCCAAAAGCCTTTTTTTTATTATAAAATATACTGACTCAGGTCTTTGTTTTGAACAATTTCGCTTAACCTACTCACCACAATATCCTTGTTGATAATAATGGAAGAATGGGCTTGTATTTTATCGGGAACATCAAACATAATTTCATTCAACAAATGACTCATGACTGTTTGTAACCTTCTGGCTCCAATATTTTCAATTTCTGTATTTGCTAAAAACGCAATTTTGGCTATTTCTCGCAATGCCTCTTCCTCAAAAACCAAGCTAACTCCTTCAGAAGCAAGCATGGCTTCGTATTGTTTGGTAAGGGCATTTTTAGGAGATTTTAGTATCTGGTAAAAATTATCCTCTGTCAAGCTTTCCAATTCCACTCTGATAGGGAAACGCCCTTGGAGTTCGGGTATTAAATCTGATGGTTTCGATACATGGAAAGCACCAGCGGCTACAAATAAAATATGGTCAGTTTTGATAGTTCCATGCTTGGTATTGATTGAGCTTCCTTCTACTATCGGCAGCAAATCTCGTTGTACGCCCTCTCTACTCACGTCAGCTCCCCCTGATTTATTGCCAGATGCCGCAATTTTATCAATTTCATCAATGAAAATGATGCCAAGATTTTCAGCTTTCCAAATGGCTTCTTCCTTGACTTCATCCATGTCAATTAGTTTTGAGGCTTCCTCTTCTACCAATAATTTACGAGCTTCGGCAATACTTAATTTTCTTTTTTTTCCTTTTTTTGGAATCATTCCCCCAAGCATTTCTTGAATATTCATTATCGACATCTCATCTATTGGGCCTCCCATCACACCAATGTTAGGCAACGACGATGTTTGTATGTCAATCTCAATTTTTCGATGGTCTAGCTCTCCTTTTTTTAATTTCTCTCGAAAAGCTTCTCTTGTCTTTTCGTTCAATAGTGTTTGTGTATACTCTTCGACTTCTCTTTTTGATTCTGCGGGTACAAATCCTGTTTCTTTTTTATATTTGATTGAGGGAATCAAAATATCCAATAGTATTTCGTTGACTGTTTCTGAGGCTTTTGAGCGAACTTCTTCTTTTTTAGAAACCTTCACCATATTGACTGCCTGCTCTACTAAATCACGAACCATGCTTTCGCAATCACGACCAACATATCCTACTTCAGTAAATTTAGATGCTTCTACTTTAATAAAAGGAGCTTCGGCAATTTTGGCGAGTCTTCGGGCAATTTCTGTTTTCCCTACTCCTGTAGAGCCTATCATTAAAATATTATTGGGGATGATTTCTCCAATCATTTCTTCTGAAGCATTCATTCTTCGCCATCGATTTCTCAAAGCAATGGCTACATTTCTTTTGGCTTCTTTTTGCCCGATAATATATCTATCGAGTTCATCGACAATCTGTTGGGGGCTTAAGTTTTCAATTTTCTTCGACATTTTTCTATTATTATCTTAATTCAAATCATTTTTTTTGACGTATCAAACCAAACATCCATTGCCCACCATAAGGCAGAAATGCACTGTAAGCTGCCTGAAATCTCCAATATCGTAGGGTAGATGCTATTCCACATGAAAATCCAGCAAGACCGGAGTAATGATCAAAGCTCAATTCTTTTCTTCTTAAATGATTATAACCAAATAATACACGGATTGGTTTATCTGGAAATAATTCTCCTCCAAAAATAATATGACTCAATAGCTTATCCAATCGGTTGGCATCTTGGAGTATTTTGTTTCCAAAAGAATCATATTTGTATTGTTGCATGGCATTGCTGTCTGTGATGTCAAATTGATAAATATGGTGAGCGGTTATGTGCATTCGCAAGGGGAGTTTTTGCACTTTAAAAGTCGTTCCTATTTGCAAGTCAAACGGATAATTTGGCGTTGTATTGCCAAATTTCTTCAAAATAAAGCCTATATTTTTGGCAACCAAACCCAAACTAAAATCTTTTTTTGGGTGCGTAAAAGTTCCACCCCAATCGGTCAATAATGCCAAAGAACCAAAGGATTCAATGGTAGAGCCAACTATTTTTGAGGAGATTCCAAAGGAAATATTGGAGATTTTGCGTGCGTATGCCACTGATATTGAAAAATCATTGGCGGAAAATTCCCCCGTGGGATTTCCCAAAGCATCACGACCCTGAAAGGTGCCATAATGTAAATTTTGCAAATTTACACCCAAGATTCCTTTGGCAATCACCCTCGCACCTGCGATGCTGGTATTGTTGCTTTGGGCAAAATAAGGCGAAAAATTTAGCCCCCAAGTACGATGCAAGGAGCTGTCTAATAAGGCGGGATTAGCTGAGAAATAAAGCACATCTGCCCTTGAATCGGAGACGTTTATCCCTCTTAAGGCATGAATAGTGGGGCTATGGGATAATGTGATAAATGCGTAATTCTGTTGCCCTTTTCCGTTGATAGCGAAAAAGAGCAACAAAAACATGACGGAATAAAGACGCAATCTCATGGGATTTATTTTAGTTTTTTCAGACTAATGGCACAACCACCGCCTTTGGCTAAGGTCAGTGTCAGAAGGTCATTTTTCTTTAAATTTTTTCTAATAATGACATAAGATTCTGGATTTGTATGCCAATCGGCAGTAGTACCATCTTGGTAAATCAATGCTTCATAGACCGAATCATTGTCTAAAAAATCAAGTTTTATGGATGATGTTCGGGCATTTTCATCGGTGATAGCACCCAAATACCAGTCGTTACTATTTTTAGCTTTTCTGGCAATAGTAACAAAATCGCCTGGCTCAGCCTCTAGTACCATGGTGTCATCCCAATCAACGGCTACATCTTTGATAAACTGAAATGCGTCTAAATGTTTTTCAAAGTTTTCTGGAAAATCTCCAGCCATTTGTAGGGGGCTATACATTGTGACATAGAGAGCCAATTGTTTGGCTAAGGTTGTTTTTACCCTAGTGGTTCGAGTACTATCGTATTGATTTAGCCTGAAATGAAAAAATCCTGGGGTATAGTCCATTGGTCCGCCCATCAATCTTGTAAAAGGCAAAATAGTTTCGTGTTCTGGCACCAATCCTAAATGTGGGGCATTGTTGAATTCATTGCCTCGGGCAGCTTCGTTGGCAAGCCAATTTGGGTAGGTTCTGTGCAAGCCTGTCGGATGAGCTGGCTCGTGGGCTTCTACCATTATTTGGTAGCTAGCAGCTTTTTCAGCCACTCTTTCATAGTGATTCACCATCCATTGGCTGTCGTGGTGTTCGCCTCTAGGTATAATCTTGCCGACATATCCTGTTTTAACGGTATTCATTCCGTATTTTTTCATTAATTCAAAGGCTTTATCGAGATGCCTTTCATAATTAGTGGCAGAGCCTGATGTTTCGTGGTGCATGATAAGTTTCACTCCTTTGGACTGGGCGTATTGTGTCAAATATTCCAAATGATAATCGCTGTAAGGGGTCACAAAATCAAAAACATTTTCTTTCCAATTGCCAAACCAATCCTCCCATCCCTCATTCCATCCTTCTACCAATACGCCGTCAAAGCCATGTTGAGCGGCAAAATCTATGTAGGTTTTTACATTTGCGGTGTTTGCTCCATGTTTTCCGCCTTCTTTTTGCCAAGTCGCTTTCCCGACGTGCATTTCCCACCACATTCCAATAAATTTTTGAGGTTTTATCCAAGAAATATCCTTGATTTTACTGGGTTCATTTAGGTTTAATATCAATTTTGAAGCTAAAATATCGGTGGCTTTGTCGCTTACTACAATCGTTCGCCAAGGGCTTGTGCATGGAGCTTGCAAATAGGCTTTGTTGCCAACGGCATCTGGAACCAAATGACTGGAGAGGGTAAAACTTTTTTTATCCAAATCCAAGTGCATCACGGGATAGTTGATGAGGGCTGCTTCATGAATATTTAGGTATATCCCATCGTCGGTTTTCATCATGAGAGGGCTTTGAACGGTATTTTCACCAATAATGGATTGAAGGGCGATATCTGTTTCGGCTTTGGCTGCTTTTATGGCATTGATGTCGCTTAGTTTGCTTGTATTATAAAGGTATTCGTTGGTGTCATAGTCTCCCGGAATCCAGAAGGCTTTGTGGTTGCCACTGAGGTTAAATTCTGTCAATTCTTCGCCTATAATCAAGTGTTTCAAGGCTTGATTTTGAGGAAATTCGTACCGAAAACCAATACCATCATTAAAAACTCTGAATATAATATTTAATAAATATTGAGGATTTTGTTTGTCTTTTAGTTTGATAATCAGTTCATTATAATGATTTTTAATGCTTTTTACTTCTCCCAAAACTGGAGACCAGATTTCATCTTTCGTCGATTCGAAATGAGCCATCCATTCAAAATATCTCAATGAGACATTGGGTTTATTTAGCTTAAATCCTAAGCTTGAAGGTTCGATAATGATTCGGTTTTTATAAATTACCTCATATAAAAAACGTCCATCGGCATCAATTTTTGTATGAAGTTGTATGTTTTTATCTGGAGAGAAAGTGGTTTGAATATTTTGTGAAAAGGAGGTCGTTGCGACAAATACAAATAGCCACAAATAGCGTAAGATAATTTTTTTCATGCGAGGTGTATCAAGTTTAATGAAAGTATTTTCGAAATTTCCCCCAAACTAAAGGTAAAAATTAAGTTTTACAAAATTTTTTTACCATAAATCAAAAAGCAGACTCATTCAAGATTGAAAGGGGTCTGCTTCGGAACTAAATATTGATAAAGAGGTATTATTTCAAATGTTTTGGGCTAAGCCATAGGGGCTTGGTGGTTTTGATTTCGGCTTTTAAATCGTTTAACAAAGTATATAAGCCAAAATAAGTCCGATTGACATACAATCCGTGTTGGGAGCCTCGGGCAGCTTTGGCTGATTTTAACTGCGGCAATTTGGCGATGTAATCAAAAAAGCTGTAAATTTCATCTACATAAGTCCCTTCGCCAAAATTGAAAGTTTCCGTTTCACCCTTTTTTCTGCTTCCTCAAAAACCAAGCTACTATGATTTAATCTTAA
>CAYUFZ010000046.1:12975-16134 GCA_964444025.1 uncultured Emticicia sp. | reverse complement strand
ATTCATCTGCATTAAAAGAGGCAAACATTGGAGGAGAGTCTATTTCAGGGGTTTTCATACCTTCCATACTGACAGGCAAATAGCCTCCTTCATTCGATTCTTGAAAGCGAATCAGTGTAGCAGTAGGCTCACCATTTACCATTTTAGCTCTATCTACGGCATAAAATCCTTGCCCTAAATAAGCTGTTCCCGATAGATTGAATTCGTGCGTCGTGACTACATAGCTATTATTCCAAATCCCTACATGGGGATAATCTGGAAAAATACCAACAGTAGGAAACTCATATACATAATACGAACCCGTAGGGTCTGATGTCTGTGAAATACAGAAAATAATGGACTCATTTCCTGAAGGTAAATTAAACTGCAACAATAACCACCTATCTGCCAGTTGGTCATAAAGTACAATTGGATCGCCATCGTCATTTGATGTAGAAGCAATAGAACTGAATTTGAGAGGGCCCGACAATAAATTACCCGATTTATCAAACACTTTATGAGCAGAATTAACCATTTGTACGATGTGATTGGGCCCGACACATAAATTCGGGTCGGGCGGAGCAAAAGTCGAACCATAGAGTGTTCGATTATCTGCCACGGTGCATCCATCAAAAGATTTTAACAAAGCTTTGGGCTGAACATTTATTAAACTTTGAGAAGACTGAATTGATTTATCCAAACTCTTGGCATTATTATTCTGTACCGAAAACCTTACCCTTTTATTTGCTTTATCATTGCCATTGATTTGGCGGGATTTTTCAGGTTTAGGTACCCCCAAAGCCTGCCTGACAGAACTTAACTTTGGAGTCACCCTAATCAATTTTCCCAAAACAATTGATTGGGGTCCCTTTTGGCCCGAAACACCAGCCAAGTGAAGTACAAAAATGATGACAAGTAAAACTTTTCTCATTGAATTTTAAGGGTTTGGATTAAAAGAATTATTGACAGCAAATTTTTAAACTAAATTAAGTATAATTTATTTAAAAAAAAATCAAATAAATAAAAAGAACCATCTCCTAATAAAAAATCAGGAAACGGTTCGGAAATTTAGCTATTCCATTTGTTTTTCAAAATTCTCTTCACGAAGCACGCAACAATTGCCCCATTAGATTACTTGCCAATTTTTTATTCAACATCTCTACGGTCAATTTATAATAATCTATCGCACCGTTGGCATTGGTTGAATAGGAGAAAACATCCGACGAATTGGCCTGAGCCTCCGAGATGGTGATATTTTCTCGAATAAATGTATTTAAAAAATTTTCTCCCATTTGCTCTCTCGTTACTTCCACCAAATCATTACTTAATCTTTTCCGAACATTTGGGTTATATCTTGTCGCAAATATACCTCCCAACTCCAAATTCGGATTAATCATTTCAAGTTGATCGGCAAAATTCAAGAAACTTCTCAATCCTTCATAGCTGAGATATTCCGCTTGTAAGGGTACAAAATACAAATCCGAGGCAACCAAAGCTATCCTGGAAGATGTCGATAAACTCGGAGGACAATCAATGATGATAAAATCATATCTATCCTTAATTTTATTGAGGGCAAATTTCAGGTTAAATGGAAATAAAGGACTTGCCTTAATCTTATCTTCCCCTGCCAAAAAACCCATAGAAGCCGGCAATAAATCGCCAATCTCCGTCTCAACGACCACCTCATCAAACGATTTCTCATTTAAAATAAAACTACCACTGTCTCTATTGAAAAATTCAAGATTATGATAGCCGAAACAACGAGTCAAACTCGCTTGTGCATCCAAATCAATGTACAATATTTTGCTCTTTGCAAATCGATACAAAGCAGCTCCTACATTCTGTGTTGATGTTGTTTTTCCAACTCCACCTTTGTTGTTTACAAAACTGAATATTTTCATTTTATAGGCCATTTAGTAGGTCAAATATGAAACAAAAAACCTTTAAATGCAATTTTTTATTAAAAATATTCAGTTTTACTACCGTTTAATCATTAAATATTTTTTTGTACTATTTCAATATATTTTGATGTATCCGTTGGATAAAAGTTTTTGAATTGAAACCAATTTTAAAAATATCGCCTCAACGAAATCACACTTTGATTGAGCGGTTGCGAATTCCATTTTTCATGTATTACCATCGCCGCCCCTAATGCCGAAGCTTGGGCAACTTCCGCCGCAAAAACTTGTTTGTTGAAGTACGTTTCTGCCAACAAATTCATGTATATTTCATTTTTAGAAAAACCTCCATCCACAAATATTTTTCTAACGTCGGTTCTTCCAATAGCAAGATTCAAAGAGGCAACTTGCTGGGCTACCAAATCGAGCATGAATTGATGGTATGCCTCTTCGTAGCTCTTAAACAAATTTAGATTTCTTTCCACAAATGCACAATCTCTCAGTTCTCCTAAATCTGAACTTTGAGGAGTTGCTTGTTTGTATTTTGAACGCAATTTCCAAACCATCTCTTTATCGTACTGCACTGTCCTGAAATAAGCAATATCTTTATTGAAATAATCTGCCAAATGCTTGGTTTGTCTTTGGTGTTCGTTTCCGGCAAAGATTCTAGCCGCTTTCACTGGATTTCCTTCATAATTCATGTAACACAGACAATCCTGCAACAACTCTTGTGAGGTGAGTGGTTCTTGATTGAATGGATTTAGACTGATACTCCAAGTCCCAGTTGAAAGTAAAACAAATTTATCTTCGATGGTCTTGAGGTAAGGAACTAAAGCAGAGGAGCTGTCATGCAAGCCAATACCTACGAATACATCATTATCTAGTTGAATTGCCCAATCGCTCGGACTTGGTGTTTGTTGAACCGAATGTAAATGCTCTTCTGTTAGCCAAGAATGGTATTTTTTCTCATCAAAATTCCATAAAGCAGTATGACAACCAAGGCTTGTCATTTCAGATTGCGGTTGTTGCGTAAATAAAAAACTACAATATTGTGGCAAATGTAAGGAATGAGCAATCTGTCTGAATATTTCAGGTTTTGTATGTTTCAACCAATACAATTGCATCCCAGAATTAAGCATTCCTAAATCTGGAGAAGCCGTTTCTAAATAGACATTTTTGCCATATTTTTCCGTAAATGTGTCGTGCAGGGATTTTGAAAAATCTTTTAAA
This sequence comes from uncultured Emticicia sp., assembly GCA_964444025.1. Taxonomy (GTDB): domain Bacteria; phylum Bacteroidota; class Bacteroidia; order Cytophagales; family Spirosomataceae; genus Emticicia. Next base: position 13,027 of record CAYUFZ010000046.1, on the reverse strand, counting down.
TAATTATACAAAGGGGTGAGTATTTTTCCAGAATGATTCAAATGTACCAAAC
>CAYUFZ010000046.1:2604-12965 GCA_964444025.1 uncultured Emticicia sp. | reverse complement strand
CCCTCCGAAATCTGCATAGTAAAAATCCTTAAAAACAGGTTTTAAATAATTATATAAAGGCGCCACAGGCTCTCCCATACGATCTACATAGACAAAAGAGGCTCCATAAGCCGAAAAATTCAGTCCGACAACTTGATATTCAGAGTTTTTCAGTACACGTTCAAAGGAGCTTTGCATCCAATTTTTCAGATTTATCAAATCGTCACAGACGTAACCATCATCGTCTAAAACCTCTTCAAACTGAGATTGTTCCTCCATTACTATTTCATAGTTTTCATCAAAAAGAAATAGTTTCTTATTCGTCTTTCCGATATCAAATACTGCACACACTTTCATGGAATTTTCTATTTTATCTAGTAGTTTTGTAAATATATTTGTTTAATTCTTTGCACCGAATGTCATTTAATCGTCAATTGATTGATAAATTAATCTTGTAAACATTGCTTCAGAACCACCATCGACAGCCCCTTGCGTTGGTTACATCAAAATCATCACGATATTTTCTTTGGGGTCTGCCCAATAATTGGTATTAAAATAGCCTCCCCAACTAAATCGACCCACGCTTCCCATTCCTTTTGCATTTCCATTCTGGTTGAGCACACTGAAACCCAAACTGAAGTGAGCATCTCCTTTTGCACCTCCGTACAATTCGCCTGTTTGGTTACTTGCAGTCAATAATTGCACAGTAGTACGACTTAAAAATCTTTTTCCGTTCATTGCTCCGCCATTTAACAGCATTTGTAAGAATGTAGCATAATCTTTCGCCGTAGAAGACAAACCAGCTCCCCCTGAATAAAATGTTTTCGCCCCAGAAATCGGATAATTGGGGTCATAAAAAGTAATCGGAAAACGAACCCATTTTTGGGTACTGTCAGGCTTATGAATCGTGACTAATCTATCTTTTTTTGAATCTGGCAAATAAAAGAAGGTATCTGTCATTCCCAAAGGTTCAAATAAATGGGTTTTCAAAAACTGGTCAAAACTCATTCCTGAAACTACCTCGACAAAATACCCCAATACGTCGAGACCTTCACTATAAGTAAATTTTTCGCCTGGGTGGTGGTGCAAAGGTAATTTGGCTAATTTTTTAATATTTTCCCCAATTTTCACCGGTTCTGTGGTAAATAAATCTACAATACCTGCTTTTTTGTACATCGCCCTGAAACGTTCGTCACCGTCGATGGCTCCATATCCCAAACCCGAAGTATGTGTCAATAAATGCCTAATTGTAATTTCTGTACGTACCGGTTCGGTAGTATAAGTAGTATCTGCAAATTTGAAGCTCTTCAATACATTTGTTTGTTTAAATTCTGGAATGAATTTAGAAATTGGGTCATCGAGCGAAAACTTTCCTTCTTCATACAACATCATGACCGCCGTAGAAGTAATTGCCTTAGACATGGAAGCAATTCGGAAAATATCATCGGTTTTCATCAATCGTTTACTCGTAAAATCAGCATATCCAAATGCTTTTTGATATACAATTTGTCCATTTTTAGTGAAAAGGGCAACCATTCCCGGTAATTTGTCTGTCTGAACCAAATCCGCCAAGGCTTTGTCAATTCGTTTGAGACGTTCCGATGAAATCCCTACGCTTTCGGGCGTAGTCGCAATACCTAATGCCCTCGCATTGACCGTGGAGCTTAGGGTAGTTTGTGCAAAACTTCGCCCCAGAAACAAAGAAATACACAAAAGTAAATAAAATTTTTTCATGGTATTGATGATTTAATTTAGGGTTGAAAAATATCCAAACATACAAAAAAAAATGCAATCAAGGCAGGTTTAAACAAGAATTGAATCATTATATCAAAAAAAACATTTCCTATCAAAAAATGCTTAGGATTTATTTTCGCCTCAAATTATCTAAAACAATGGCAGTAGCTATACCAGCATTTAGCGATTCTGCCGCTCCAAACTTAGGAATTGTAATTCTTTCTGTCACCAATTGTTCCATTTCTATTCCTATTCCTTTGGATTCATTTCCTAAGACAAGGTAAGCACTACCCGGAAAATCAAAACGGTGTACATTTGTGCCATTTAGAAAAGTACCAAGCAAATGAATTGTTTTTTGCTCGATTAATGGCTTGAAAAAAGGCAATAATTCAGTATAAAAAATCTGCACACGGCAAAACGAACCCATCGTGGCAGCAATAACCTTTGGATTATAAAACTCTACGGTAGTTGTTGAACAAATGATTTTATTGATTCCATACCAATCGGCAATACGAATAATCGTACCAAGATTACCCGGGTCTCTGATGTCATCCAAAACCAATACATATTCATTTTCCTCCGCAAAAACCATCCGATTTTCCTTCATTTTTGCTACTGCAATCGCCGCATCATTTGTTTGGAGTGTCCCCAATTTTTCTAATTCCGAAGAACCAACCTGCTCAACATGTACTTTTTTTAGCTCTTTGGCGTTTGTATTCAAAAATTCTTGAGTAGCAATGATTGCCTCAATTTCAAAATCAGACTCCAGCAATTCTATCACACTTTTGGCACCTTCCACAAGAAACCTTTGTTCTTCTTGCCGATTTTTTTTATTTTGCAAAGATTGAATGTACTTTTGTTGTTGTTTTGAAAGCATAAAATATATTTGTTTGAATTGAATCTATGATAATTAAAAAAATTGAACAAACCGTCCAATACTTCCGATTTTTAAAATTCGTGAATGTAATCCCTCATCAAAACATCTTCGTCTTATCGATGTCTATGTTTCTTCTGAGTGCTTGTTCAAAAAATATTCAATTGCAGTCGGATGAATTTAGACTGAATAACTATGAATTTAAGGGCAATAAACAAATCAGCACCGAAAACTTAGAATTGTTAATTCCCCCGACTCAAAAACCAAACAGACGAATTTTATATCTGCCCGTCACTCCTTATGTTTGGTTTTATAATATTGGCAAAAACAGACTTAACATTGATAAAATTTCACAAAAATTAAGTTATTGGAACAATAAAATTGAATTATTGCCTAATCCATTGAATTATGATGCAAAAATTGAAAAAAAACGAAGAAAATACCAAAATAAAGTAAATATTTATAAAGAAAGATTTGAAAGCAGAGAAAATTGGTGGATGAAAAATATTGGTGAACCGCCTGCAATCATCACCGAAAGTGCCATCAAACGAACGGCAAAAAGCATCAATGATTGGCTGTATAGCAAGGGATTCTTCGACGCAAAAGTATCATATACCATTGATACTTTAAATGAAAATAGACTCATCAAAGTAGTCTATCTCATGGAGGAGAAATCTCCTTATTTGTTGGATACGCTACAAATCAACATTGCAGATTCGGAGGTCGATTCTTTGATAAAAAATCATTTTTCGGAACAAACCCTCAAGCAAAACGAAAGAATAGATTTTTCAAAAATTGAAGCACAAAAGGGAAACCTAGAAATTTTTCTGAAAAATCATGGCTATTATAACTTTGTTGCCAAAAATCATATCAGTGTCGAAATAGATACCACCGATGCCGTTAGAAAAAATTATCGAGCGAAACTCAATTATCTAATTCTTAATCCAATTGGCAAAAGTTCGCATGAAAAATTTTTTATCGACTCTGTCAGCTTTATCTCTGCAGACCCTTCCGACCAAGGAAACGAGAAAAAAATGGATACCACTTCGAGTCATTTTGGGCAAATTCAATATACTTTTATCGGCAAAAAATTTCCCGTAAAGATTTTAGATAAAAAAATATTGATACGCCCCAATCAATTGTACAATGCCTCGTTCATTGCCGAAACCAATAGGCAATTGTATAGTTTAGACCAATTTGCTTTTGCTAACATCAAATTTAGCCCTTCTGCCGAAAATCGTCTGAGGGCTGAAATTATTGCTCCTACCAATCCAAAATATACTGCTGCATATAATTTTGACCTCAATAATATCAATAATATCTTAGGTGGTGGAGCAAGTGTTTCGCTTCGGGCAAGAAATTTAATCAGTAATTTGGAAACTACCGAATTGGGGCTTCGTGCCAATTTGGAAGGACAACCCGGATTGGACTCCACCACCCAACGAAGCCGAGAGTTAGGGGCTAATTTTGCAATCAATATCCCTAAAATATTGTTTTTTAATAAAATTTCTCAACCCCTAAACCTCAAAAGTCCCAAAACTCAAGTGGCATTGAGTTTTAATAATTCCAAACAAAGATTGTTTGAAAGACAGGTATTTCGTTTGGCAGCCAATTACTCTTGGCAAAAATCAAAATTTGAAACAATTCAGATTAGCCCATTTGAAATAAACTTGATTAATACGCCATACAAAGACTCTCTTTTTTCGGCAGTATTGAATACCGAGCAAAATCTTCGGGTATTATATGACCCACAGTTTGCTTCCAGTTTCAATACTTCTTATTTGTCTAACAACCAAGTTCAAGGAAAAAATATTCATGCCAAATATCTCCGAATTTTTGTTGAATCTGGTGGAACTTTATTGAATTTTTTGCCCAATAAAGACAAAATTAATTTCATAGACCAACTATTCCCTTTGGATACAAACAATAAAAGAGCTTATTTTAGGTCTATAAAATTGAATGTTGATTTCAGGAAATATTTGCCGATTAACCAAAAAGATTCATGGGCATATCGAATCAATATTGGCATAGCACATCCCTATGGAAAAAACCAAGCAATGCCTTTTGAGAAAAATTTCTTCATTGGCGGACCAAATAGTATTCGAGCATGGAGACCACGCTCCCTCGGACCCGGCTCGGCACTCGGCACAACTGTCGGCAATCGTTTTGCACAACAGCCTGGCGATATTATTTTGGAATCAAGTATTGAATATCGTAAATTTCTTTTTAGATTTATTGGCAATTGGAATGCAGGTATTTTTCTCGATGCGGGCAATGTTTGGAAATGGTATCAAATTGACAAAAAATTCGACCAAGCCAATTTCGATTGGACAAGGTTCTACAAAGAAATCGCCCTTGGTACAGGTGCGGGTATTCGACTAGATTTGGACTATTTTATTGCTCGATTTGACTGGGGCATCAAGGTTTTTGACCCAGCCAGAGGCGATGGACAAAGATTCGTGTTGGATGAATTAAAATTAGGAAGAAATAACCCCTATTATCCGGTTTTTCACTTTGCCATCGGATACCCTTTTTAAAAGATGTTTGGAATGTATTTTCCGAATGGTTGAAATTCATAATAAACGTTTAAAAATAAACCGATAACAAAATTTAATTTTCAAACACACCATTCACCACATAGAATATGAAACATTACTTTATGGCATCTATACTCTTGGTAGGAAGCATTTTATCCTGCAAAAAAGAGACAATCGAGTCGAATTGCATCGAAAAGCAACCCGACCCAGCTATCGTTTGTACGGCACAATATGACCCTGTCTGTGGTTGTAATGGCAAAACCTACTCCAATGCTTGTGTTGCCTCCACGTACGGAATTGCGGTTGTATCCAAAGGAGAATGTAAGAAGTGAAACAGTCTTGTAAGTGATTGAAAAATTTAGATGAAAATACTTTTTTTGTATGCAAAACATAGGATACCCTATCTTTTCTATCTTACCAAATGGCTGTTTATAAGCTTAATTATTGGAATTTCAGTTGGTACTACTTCTGCTTTTTTTTTGATTTCCCTAGATTGGGTCGGAAACTTGCGTGATGCGTATCCTTGGATGGTCTATTTTTTGCCTTTTGGTGGTTTTGCTGTAGGACTTCTGTATTATCATTTTGGGCAAAAGGTTGAATCAGGAAATAATTTATTGATAGAAACCATCCAGCAGCCTTCCAAAGCTCGAGTTCCATTCAGAATGTCGATTTTTATTTATATAGGTACAATTCTGACACACTTGTTCGGAGGTTCTGCTGGTCGAGAAGGGACAGCCCTTCAAATGTCAGGAGGGATTGTCGAACAATTGGGGAGATTTTATTCATTTTCTGAAAAAGACAGAAAAATATTATTGATAGCCGCCATTGCAGCGGGATTTGGAGCTGTATTTGGTACTCCATTGGCAGGAGCTATTTTTGGATTGGAAGTATTTGTCATCGGCAAAGTTCGTTATGAAGCTATTTATCCAGCTTTTGTTTCGGCATATTTGGCAGATTTTTTCACCAAACTTTGTGGTGCTACCCATACGCACTATGTCATTGATTATTTTCCCGAGTTAAATTTATCTGGTATCTTCTTTTCAATTATTGCTGGAATTTTGTTCGGTTTATGTGCCAAATTGTTTGTTTTAGGCATGAATCATTCGGTTGCTTTGTTCAAAAAATATATCCCTTACCCTCCTTTTCGACCAATCATTGGAGGATTAATCATCATTTTAATTGTATTTTTGATAGGCAATACACGCTATATTGGCTTGGGGATTCCTGTTATAGTAGAATCTTTTGAGAAACCCTTAGCACCGTACGATTTTGTATTAAAAGTAGCATTAACCATCATCACATTATCGGCTGGCTTCAAAGGTGGAGAAGTAACTCCGCTCTTTTTTATTGGAGCTACCTTAGGAAATGCCCTCAGCAAGATTATTCCCTTACCAATTGCACTATTGAGCGGCATGGGTTTTGTGGCAGTTTTTGCTGGAGCAAGCAATACCCCCTTGGCATGTATATTTATGGCTATCGAACTTTTTGGGAGTCCGATAGCTCCATACGGCGGATTGGCATGTATTGTTGCTTATTTGATTTCGGGGCATACGGGTATTTATAAAAAGCAAATCATTGGACAAAGCAAACATCCGAAAAACGATGCCGAAGAAGGCAAAAAATTAGAAGAATTGCTTTAAAAATAAAAATTTTACCCAAAAATTAGTCGATATCTTAGAAACTTGAATCGGTATTTGTTTGTTTCTATTCAACAATAAAAACCAAACAAATGGAAATCGGAATTGATAGTTTTGCTGCAACAGGAAGCGGCAGTCAAGTACAAACAAGCCAAGCAAATGCCACTATCCTCAATAAATTGATAGACAGAATCAGTTATGCCGACCAATGTGGGCTGGATTTTTTTGGTGTAGGCGAACATCATCGAAAGGAGTTTTTGGATTCTGCCACAGCCATCATTCTCTCGGCAGCAGCAGCAAAAACCAAAAATATCAAATTGGGAAGTGCCGTAACAGTCTTGAGTGCAGCAGACCCTGTGAGAATTTTCAAAGATTTTGCCACCATTGATTTAATATCCCAAGGGCGAGCAGAAATGGTTGTAGGCAGAGGCTCTTTTACGGAAGCATTTCCTCTTTATGGCTTTCGTCTCGAAGACTACGATGCCCTTTTTGCCGAAAAACTCGATTTATTATTAAAAATCAACCAACAAGAGACCATCACATGGAAAGGGAAATTTAGACCTGCTCTATACGAACAAGCTATTTATCCAAGACCTTTTCAAGAAAAATTGCCGATTTGGCTGGGTGTCGGAGGTACGCCTGCCTCCTTTGTAAGAGCTGGTACATTAGGTATTCCTTTGATGGTTGCTGTGATTGGCGGAGAAACACACCGTTTTCGTCCTCTAATTGATTTATATCGAGAAGCAGGCATCAAAGCGGGGCATCCCGAAAGCTCCTTGAAAGTTGGTTTACACTCCTTGGGCTATGTTGCACCAACAAGTGAGGAGGCTTGTGATGATTATTTTCCAGGATATGCCAAAATGTTTACTGAAATTGGCAAAGAAAGAGGCTGGGCTCCAGTTACTCGAACGGCTTTTGATATGCAAAATACCAAAAGAGGGGCTCTATGTGTGGGAAATCCAGAAGAGATTGCTGAAAAAATCTTGCGTCATAGTCAAGCATTGGGTGGTATTGACCGCTTTACTTTTCAGATGGATGTCGGTCTTCCTCATGAAAAATTATTACAAGCCATCGAATTAATTGGCACAAAAATTAAAACTTTCATCAATAACTAAGCATTTTAAATCAATGAAAATAGAAATCTGGAGTGATGTCATGTGTCCGTTTTGCTACATTGGCAAGAGAAAATTGGAACAAGCATTGGAAGTATTTCCTCATAAAAATACAGTAGAAATTGAGTGGAAAAGCTTTCAACTAAACCCATACGCCGAATACAATCCAGAAAAAGACATTTACGATACCTTGGCAGAAATAAAAGGACAAAGCCGTGAATGGGCAATTTCGATGCATCAATATGTCAAAGAAATGGCAGCAAAGGTTGGCTTACATTTTGACTTTGACCAAGCAAAAATTGCCAATACATGGGATGCCCATCGAATGTTACAATTGTCTAAAAAATATAACTTGGGCAACGAAATGGAAGAAAGGCTTTTTCGAGCCTATTTTACAGAAGGGGCAATCATCAGCGACCACTCAACTTTGATTCAATTGGCTAATGAAGTTGGACTTAATCCTGAAGAAGCAAAAAAAATACTTGAAAATGATGATTTTACCCAAGAAGTACAAGAAGACCTGCAAACAGCCAAACAATTTGGAATCAATGGTGTGCCATTTTTTGGATTTAATAGAAAATATGGTATTTCTGGTGCCCAAGAAAGTGAATATTTCTTAGAAATGCTTGAAAAAGTTTATGCCGAAACGCTTCCACCACTTAATCAAGAACGAATAGGCTCGGCCTGTCATGCCGAAGGAGATTGTCCATAAAAATAAAAAACATTAAATACTGACATTCTGTCAGCAATATTGTATTTTTGTAAGATATTTTCAAAACAATTAAATAAAAAAGCATTTTCAATGCTTTTGATATTGCAACAAACCCATGGGATTAGTTACAGATTCATTAAAAATTCTTAACGAAGAAGATAAAAAAGATTTAGACGTAGCACGCATCAGTGAAGATGAAGTTAGCACTGCCTCTCGCAAGCTTTACATTGAAAGCTATGGTTGTCAAATGAATTTTGCAGACAGCGAAATTGTGGCGTCTATTTTAAGAGAAAATGATTTTGCCACTACTTCAAAAATTGAAGAGGCAGAACTAATTTTATTGAACACGTGTGCCATTCGGGACAACGCAGAGCAGAAAGTTCGGCATCGTCTTCAACACTTGGTTCCTTTCAAACGAAAAAACAAAAAAGTTAAAATAGGAATCTTGGGTTGTATGGCAGAACGCCTGAAAACCAAGCTATTAGAAGAAGAGAAAGTTGTAGATATGGTGGTCGGGCCAGACGCTTACAGAGATTTGCCCAATCTTTTGAACGAAATCGAGGACGGAAGAAAAGCAGTAAATGTCTTTTTGTCGAGAGAGGAAACCTATGCAGACATCACCCCCATTCGTCTAAATTCCAACGGTGTCACGGCAATGATAAGCATCATGCGAGGATGCGACAATATGTGTAGTTTTTGTGTAGTACCTTATACTAGGGGGCGTGAAAGAAGCAGAGACCCTCATTCAATCGTACAAGAAGCGAAGGATTTGTTCAACCAAGGATACAAAGAAATTACGTTATTGGGGCAAAATGTGGATAGCTACAAATGGGTCAATGAAGATACGACTATCTCTTTTGCCAATCTTTTGGAAATGGTTGCTGTTATCAGTCCAAACTTACGGATTCGTTTTTCTACATCGCACCCGAAAGATATTACTGATGAAGTACTTTATACCATAAAAAAATATGATAATATCTGTAAATATATTCACTTACCAGCACAAAGTGGAAGTTCAAGAATTTTAGAGTTGATGAATCGTACCTATGATAGAGCATGGTACATCAAAAAAATTGATAGAATTCGTGAAGTTTTAGGGGAAGAATGTGCCATTTCTCAAGATATGATTGCAGGGTTCTGTACCGAAACAGAAGAAGACCACCAAGATACTTTGTCGCTCATGCAATACGTGCAATATGATTATGGATATATGTTTGCCTATTCAGAAAGACCTAATACTCCCGCAGCAAAAAAATTAGCTGATGATATTCCTGAAGAGACAAAAAATCGACGTTTGAGTGAAATTATCGCCTTACAAAGAGATTTATCATTGGTACGTAATAAAATGGCAGTCGGAAAAGTACATAAAGTATTGGTTGAAGGATTTTCGAAACGCTCAGAAGAATTTTTATCGGGAAGAAACGACCACAACAAAATGGTTGTATTTCCGAAGGGAAACTTCCAAAAAGGCGATTATGTAGAGGTATTAGTAACGGAATGTACCGCCGGAACATTGATTGGAGAGGCTGTAAATGATGATAAAATTTGATTTTTGCTGGCAATGAAAAATAATCCGGAACTACAATCAGTCAAAAATCGCTTTGGAATTATTGGTAATGCTCCTACATTGAACCATGCCCTCAGTGTGGCTGTTCAGGTTGCTCCCACCGATTTGACTGTCCTTATTAATGGAGAAAGTGGAAGTGGGAAAGAATCTTTTTCAAAAATAATACACGCCCTAAGCAGTCGGAAACATGGCCCTTTTATTGCAATCAA
>CAYUFZ010000046.1:0-2587 GCA_964444025.1 uncultured Emticicia sp. | reverse complement strand
CTCTTTTACGGGAGCAATTGACGACAGAAAAGGGTATTTTGAAACCACCAATAGTGGAACAATTTTTTTGGACGAAATCGCTGAAATGCCTCTAGGAACACAGGCAAGGCTACTTAGAGTCCTCGAAAATGGCGAATTTATTCCCGTTGGGTCATCTAAAGTAAAGAAAACCGATGTGCGTGTGGTTGCCGCAACCAATGTCAATCTATTGGAAGCAATTGAAAAAGGCAAATTTCGTGAGGATTTGTATTACCGACTCAATACCGTACCTATTGTGGTGCCTCCCCTTCGAGAAAGAGGCTTTGACATCGATTTGTTATTCCGAAAATTTTCGACAGATTTTGCTGAAAAAAATCACATTGAACCAATCGAGCTAACCGAAAGTGCCACTCAATTATTGATGAATTTCAGGTTTCCTGGCAATATCCGACAATTGAAAAATATTGCAGAACAAATCACGATTCTCGAAGTAAATAGGACCGTCAATGCAGAAATATTAGGCAAATATTTACCCAAAAACCAATCCAGTGGTTTGCCTACTTTATTAAAATCTATCAACGGTGGCAATGACAATAATTTCTCGGAAAGGGATTTGTTGTACAAAGTTCTGTTTGATATGAGAAATGATATGACCGAATTGAAGAAGTTGGTCATGACTTTACTTCAAAATGGCCAAGTCAGTTCGGATTTAATACAAGAGCACCATGATTTATTCAAGGGGGTTGCTCCTGAGGAAGCATTGGCACTGATTCCGGCAGTCAATTACACCACAAGCTCAGGGAATAATTACAATAATTACCCTCAAGAGAATGAAAATCAAGGATTTATAAAAATAGACAGTATTCAGGACAATCGCATCAACATCGAGGATATTCCGCACGAAACAGAAGACCATTCGTTTTCGCTTGAAAAACAAGAGCGAGATATGATTCTGAAAGCATTGAAAAAAAACAATTACCGAAGAAAATACGCAGCTCAAGATTTAGGTATTTCGGAGCGAACATTGTACAGAAAAATCAAACAATACGACCTTGATTATGAAAAATAAGATGATATTTCTCTTGCTGCTCGTCGGTCTGATTAGCCAAGCTTGCAAAATTTATTCGTTTACTGGCACTACCCTATCGAGTGATTTAAAGACGATTTCCATACAAAATTTTGTCATGAATACCGCTGGAGGACCCGCAAATCTTACCTTGACTTTTGCCGAAAAGCTCAAGGAATATTATCAAAGAAACACCAATCTCAAAATAAAGCCCAATGATGCTGATTTGTCTTTGGAGGGAGCTATTACGGGATATGAACTGACCCCTGTCTCTGCGACTTCGGGCGACAAAGCAGCTATGAATCGACTGACTATCAAGGTAGAGATAAGATTTGTGAATAAGCAAGATGATACTCAAAGTTTTGAAAAAGAGTTTTCTTTTTATCAAGATTTCCCACAAGAACAAATACTTTCGCAGGTTGAAAATACTTTAGTACCTAAAATCATCGACCAATTGGTACTCAATATATTCAACGATACAGCAGCACAATGGTAACGAAAAAAGACAAAAAGTATGCTTGATAAAAACCAATTAAAATATTTTATGAGTAATCCTCAATCTTTATCGCTTGAGGATATTATGTTATTGGAAAACACCGCAAAAAACTATCCATATTTCCAGTTATGCTATACGCTTATTGCCAAAGGAATTTTTATCAAAGCTCCTGAAATAGCCCAAGAAACCATCAGCAAAGCGGCTATTTATGCGTTAAGTAGAAACGCCCTGCGTAAAGTAATAGAAAACGACATGGATTGGAATTGGAACTATAACACCAAACAAAACGAAATGAATCCCAATCTTTCCCATAATAATTTAAGTGACGAATTGCACAGAGAAAAGCATGAAGAAGAGCTTATTGTCTCGATTGCTAAGCCAGCTTTACGCAACATACAAGAAGAACAATTGGCAATAATCAATCAATTCATAAAATCAGAACCCCGAATCCAACCCGTCAATAGCAGAGATATTCTGGAGGAAGTGGAAGATTTAAGTACCAAAAGTACCACTTTAGCAGACCCCTTGATTACCGAAAGTTATGCCATTATTTTGGTCAGACAAGGGAAATTTAAAAAAGCTATTGAAGTTTATTACAAACTTATGACGAAAAATCCCGAAAAAAATGCTTACTTTGCGGGAAAAATAGCTGACCTACAAAAGAAAATCATTTAATTTTGGTAAGCAATCTAAAAATATTATTAAAAAATAATCATAATTATAAAAAAATGTACACTGCAATTTTAGTTTTGATGGTAATTGTTGCCATATTTTTGGTATTGGTAGTTTTAATTCAAAACCCGAAAGGGGGTGGTATCTCCAGTGAGTTTGGCGGTGCTGGTACACAGATGTTCGGCGTTCAAAGAACAGGTGATATTTTAGAAAAATTGACTTGGGGCTTTTTTGCATTCATCATTGTTGGTGCCTTAACGATTGGCATTTTTGCCGAGAAAACTACTGTTGAAGGAGAAGATAATGGGCTTAATGTAGAGAAAGCTCAATCTCGTCCGGCTGCTCCAGCGGCAACACCTAGTGCTGCTCCAGCT
>CAYUFZ010000045.1:10218-16495 GCA_964444025.1 uncultured Emticicia sp. | reverse complement strand
TACCCGTACGAACATTCATCAATTTAAGCAATGGGTGTAGAATTTCCTATTCTTATAATCATCAAAAAACATTCATTTTTGAAAACTATTGGGTTCATTACTCTGAAACGCCCAAAAAGGGAGGAGGCTATTATTTAAATACCTACCTAAAAAATAAAAACTACCAGTGGGGACTGAGCTATTGGTATGGCAATCAATTTGTTTCGCCATTTGGCAATGCTTTGTTTCAATCAGAATCTGTAAAATTGAATCAAGCACCATATTTTGAAAAAATAAGAAATATTTTGATGTTCAGGTTTTCAAAAGATTGGAAATTCCATGAAAACCTGACTTTAACACTCAGAGCAGAACCCTATTATGATGTAAACAAAAAACTATTCGAACATTCCGAAGGTCTTTACTTACATTGCCAATTTTAGTCCCTTTGCTTTGGCTCATATTTTTTAGGAGCGTACAAAAATCCAAACGCTTCGGCTCCTTTTTTTGAATGTACCTTGTGATGAATATAATGAGCGTGCATGATTCGCTTCATGTACTTGCTTTTGGCAACAAACTTTATTTTAATTCGGCGATGCACAATAATATCGTGAAAAACAAAATAAGCAATACCATAAAAAGTAACCCCGACCCCTATCCATGTCAAAAACCATGCCTCGGGATGTGTATTTCCATAGATAATAGAAGACGAAGCAACAATACTAAACACAACCGCATAATAATCATTCTTTTCAAAAAACCCTTTATGATGATTATGATGGTCGGCATGCCAGCTCCAGCCAAATCCGTGCATGATATACTTATGCGTAAACCAAGCCATAAACTCCATAAAAGCGAAGGTAACGAGTACAATAACAAATTTCAACAACATAAATTCTTTAGTTTTATTCAAATATAAACCCAATTTTCTAAAGATTGTTTAGAAAATTCAAGAACCTATTAAAATTCAGCGTGAGCCCGTATGGATAGAATACTGATAGCCCCCCTATCTCTATTGTATGCTGGGTTTTTTACCCACTGAAAATCAGGGGAAAGCCAAAAATGCCCGCCATGCAAATGCCAATTATAGAATATTTCAGCAATAAATTCACGGTTATAATTCAATGCCCCATCACCAATCATAAAACCATGCCCACCCGACTTCAGAAATTTCTGATGAGCCTTAGAGATTCCATTCGACACAAAAGCCAATCCCAATCTATCATCTGTTCTACTCCATTTTACACCATTTACAACACACCCTGCAGAATAAGAATTATCTATTTCAGTAAAAGCCCAGGTTTCATTTTTACCATCATTATAATTTATCCTAGAAAAAAGACCGATAAAATCATTGACTTTATGCTCTAAATTAATTCCAAAACCTATTTTTGTTCTGTTCTCTTTTCTAGTTTTCGACAAATCTATATCAGGGAGCTGAACAGCCTCGGTATAATTTCCCATATACGTTTGATTATAAAAACCTAGAAATCTAAGCATGGTATTTTTTGAAACCTTACGATTCAACTCAATGGCTTGAGAGAAATGACGACCAAGACGATAATCCAAATCCGGTCCGTTGGCATACGTAGGCAACGCAGACATACTCCAACGAACCCCAAATATAGGGCTACCATATTCAAAGACAGCCCCTACCGTATATCCCCTTACATTTGCCGCATAATCCCATGCCCCATGACTCATCAATGCCCAATTAAGAAATTGAGTACGAGGGTCATGGCTGAATTGATTCAAATCAAAAAAATCAGCCAAACAAAATTTCCCTAAAATAACTCTAAAATATTTGCTTGCCTGTGTAGTTTTAATTTGATTCTGTCCATCTTCCAACGGCAACCGTTCGTTGGATAAATCAAAGGTTTGCTTCAAATATCCCCTTGCCAAATATATTTTCGGAGAAGCATCCCCAATCCGAAATGCTTCTCCGTTGGTAAAACCAGCAACTCCCTTCGCCCCACTCAAACCACTTCCACCCGATAATTCAATATTTCCATACGCCTCTGCCCCCTTCCATAGTTTCACACCCCCAAATAAGGTGGAAGTGATAGAGGCTTGAGTCTCTTTATTTGGAGATAAACTATTGACTCCCGAATAGAGAGCATTAAATTTATATTTAGTCTGCGAAACCACCGTTTGCTGAAAATGCAACTGAAACTGAGCAAGTGATACTGATGTTTGACCCATAAAAATCACTAACAGTAACGAAATAAGCATATTTTTATGCAATTTCTTCATGCTTTGAGCGGTTAAATATCCAAAAAATAATAGGAAACACAAGCAAAGTAAGAATAGTTGCCGTCACTAATCCTCCGATAATCACCACAGCCAAAGGTTTTTGAGATTCTGAACCAATGCCAGTACTGATTGCTGCCGGCAATAATCCGATAGAAGCCATTAGGGCTGTCATCACAATTGGGCGAATCCTTACTTTAACCGCATGAATAATTGCCTCATTTAAGGAGTACTTATCTTTCAGATTTTTATGAAATTCAGCAATTAAAATTACACCATTTTGAATACAAATTCCCAAAAGTGCAATAAATCCAACACCTGCCGAAATTCCAAAATTTATACCAGTGAGATGCAAAGCTAAAATGCCTCCAATAATCGCAAACGGCACATTTGCGATGACCAATAAAGCATCTTTTACATTGGCAAACATAATAAAAAGTAAAACAAAAATTCCAATCAAACTAATCGGAACCACCTGTGCCAAACGACCAGAAGCCCTAACCTGATTCTCGAACTCCCCTGTCCAGCCAATACTATATCCCAAGGGGAGCTTTACATTTTTACTAACTTTTTTTTGAGCCTCGGCAATGGTACTACCCAAATCCCTATCTCTTACGGAGAATTTCACTCCGATAAATCGTTTGGTATTATCTCGGTAAATAAATGCTGGACCCGTGATTTTCTTTACAGTACTAATCTCTTTTAGAGGGATTTTAGTGCCATCTATCGTTGGGACTTTCAAATTAATAATGTCATTTTCATCTTTTCTATATTCTTTCAAGTATCTTACCCTTATATCAAATTTTTTCTCTCCTTCATACTTTTGAGTAGCTGTTTTTCCACCAAAAGCAAGCTCCAAGACAGTTTGTGCATCGGCAGGATTTACGCCATAAGCGGCCATTTTTTCTCTATCCAACACCACACTTACTTCTGGCTGACCCACATTTCTGAGAATACCAACATCCTTGATTCCCTCTACATTTTTAATTTGTTCGAGTACATTATTAGCAATTTTATCTAATTTTTCTAAATCATCTCCATATACTTTGACAGCATTCGAGGCATTGATTCCAGCTACCGATTCTGCAACATTATCGATGATAGGCTGAGAATAATTATATCCAATTCCTTGGTACTTTTTTAGTTTTTTATCCATTTCCTCTACCAAACCATCCATCGTGACCTTTCTTTTCCACTCTTCTTTTGGCTTCAGATTGACCTGCATCTGTACATAATAAAAACCACTCGGGTCTGTCCCGTCGTTACTTCTACCAACTTGAGAAAGCACCCCATTTACTTCTGGAAATATCCGAAGCTCCTTTCTAAGAACTGAGGTCATTTTTACCGTTTCATTCAAACTCATACTCATCGGCATTTTAGCTTCTACCCACAATGCTCCCTCATTGAGCTGTGGCAAAAACTCCGTTCCTAAAAAAGTAGTCGAAAATAGAGTAATTACTAAAAACCCCAAAGAAGCTACTAATGTAAGGACTTTGTGAGTAAAAGTCCATGCAAAAGCTTTTTCAATAATTCTATTCCAGAAATTGACAAATGGATTATTAAATTCCTTTACATTTTTATTGAGTAATAAGTGTGAAAGTACTGGTACGAGAGTCAGCGTAAAAATCAAAGCACCCATCAAAGCAAACCCAAGGGTATATGCCAAAGGTGAAAACATTTTACCTTCTACTTTTTGGAAAGAAAAAATAGGTAATAAGGCGGTAATAATAATTAATTTTGAGAAAAATATAGCCTTCCCCATCTCCGTTCCCGTTTTTTTAATCATACTACCCTTGGCAATTTTATTGAAAGCAGGCATACCCATGCGATGTGCTTGATGATCCAAAGCCACAAATAAGCCCTCAACCATCACGACCGCTCCATCAATAATAATTCCAAAATCAACCGCCCCCAAACTCAGCAAATTGGCACTCATTCCCTTTAGTTTCAGGCACAAAAATGCAAAAAGTAAAGATAAAGGAATGATAATCGACACAATCAGAGTGGTTCGCCAATCTGCCATAAACAAGAAAACAATCACTGTTACCAGAATAATCCCTTCCAGCAAATTATGCATCACTGTTCCTGTTGTATAATTCATCAGATTATCTCGGTCATAAAATGTTTCCATTTTAACATCTTTCGGCAAAATATTTGAATTTAGTTCGTTAATTTTAGCCTTTACTCTTTCGAGAACCTCCTTGGGATTCTCTCCTTTCCTCATTACTACTATGCCCTCCACGACATCGTCATTGTCATTTAGTCCGGCTTGTCCCACTCTAGGGAAAGCACTTTCGGTAACATCAGCCAAATTTTTCACCAAAATTGGATTGCCATTTGCATCATCGACAATAATATTTTCAATATCCTGAATAGACTGAATTAGCCCAATACCACGCACCACATACGCCTGATTGTTTTTTTCGATAACATCCCCCCCCACATTCAGATTGCTTTTACTTGTGGCTTCAAATACTTGTAAAGGAGTCAAGTCATATTTTGCCAAGCGATTGGGGTCAATACTAATTTCATAAGTTTTTTCTTGTCCACCAAAAGCCACCAAATCTGCTACCCCAGGAACTGCCCTCAATTGCCGGTCGATGACCCAATTTTGGATAGTCAATAATTCTTTTGAATCCCTTGAATTACTTTTCAGCACATACCTAAAAATTTCACCTGTCGGGCCATAAGGAGGCTGTACATCTGGTTCTACCCCCTCGGGGAGTGTCACATTTCTTAATAAATTATTGACCTGCTGACGAGCAAAGAAATCATCTACGTCATCGTCGAAGATAATTTTTATAACAGAAAGCCCAAACATGGTGATACTCCTCACGCTTGTTTTTTTCTGCACAGCATTCATCGAAATTTCGATGGGAGTAGTCACAAAACGCTCAATTTCTTCAGCACTTCTACCATTCCATTCGGTCACGATGATGATTTGGGTATTCGTAACATCGGGGAAAGCCTCAATGGGCATATTTCTAAAAGCAATAAAACCAGATACCGACAATAAACCCACCCAAAAAAAAGTAAAACCTTTATTTTTCAGAGAGAATGCGATGATATTTTTAATAAATTTATTCACGTCAAATTAATGTTTAAAATGATTAATCATTGATTGCATCATAAATCAGTAATTGATTTTTCACAATTACTTGTTCATGCTCACTAAGACCCGAAGAGATGTAGGTTAGATCGTCCAATTGTCGAAATATTTCGACCTGACGGGTTTCAATATTATTTTTATCATGATAAACCATCACATAGTACTTGCTCTTATCGAATATAATCGATTTAGAAGGTACAGCTAACATATTTTTTTCTTCTGTATAAGATAATTTAATAGTGGCTCTCATTTCAGGTTTGAGAAGATAATCAGGATTTGGCAAGATAATTTTAACCTTCATTGCTTTTGTTTGTGGGTCAATTATATTAAAAATTTTATCCACTTTGCCCGTATAAACTTTATCAGGATAGCTAAGAGTCGTGACGGAGGCATTTTCGCCTAATCGAACCTGATTAATATCACTTTCATTGACATTAGCAATGGCCCACACTTCATTGATTTGAGCAATATCGAAGATATTATCGGTTTTATCACTTCGGAGCAACATATCTTGATTGATATGCTTTTCGATAATAAATCCACTAATTGGGGCTTTTACTTCATACAAAGAACCCTCTTTCACATTATATATTTTATAAATTTCTTCAATTCTGTTTAGTTGTGAAAGAGCCTTATCCACTTGTCCTTTTGCTTCAATTACATCTTTTTCAGAATTTAGTTTGCCATTAAACAGCTCTTGAGCTACTCGATAATTATTCCGAGCAATGAGCAAATCATTTTTGGCATCCATCATTTGTTGTTCATATTCAGCAATTTGAGAGCTTCTGATAATTGCTAAAACTTGCCCTTTTTGAACATAATCACCCAATTCCACATTCACCTTCAAGACATTCCCACCTACAATCGGAAAAACTTCAATCAGACGATTATTATCGGCGGTAATTTTACCATAAAATTTCAATTGATTCTTTATCTTTACCA
>CAYUFZ010000045.1:6205-10208 GCA_964444025.1 uncultured Emticicia sp. | reverse complement strand
ATTGATTCTTTAAAGGAAGTGTTTGTACGTGTTCCATTTCAATTGATTTGGTCATCAAATCTGTCAACACAAATTTCTCTGTTTTTGTGTTTGTATTTTCTTTAGGCGATTGAGTACAAGCGAATACTGTTAGCAGCAAAGCATAGATAAAAAAAGAATTCCTTCTCATCTTAGAATAGGTTAAAATTTAATGAACAGTTTAATTCCTCAGCAGAAATTACCAAATTTTTCTTAGATTCATTGGTTTGAAGCATTACTTGATTATAGCTTTCCAAGAAATCGGTAAATTCTAAAATACTTATATTTCTTTTGTGAAAATTGTCAAATACACCTTGATTCACCAACGAAATATCGTCTAAGGTTTGTTTGGAAATTGCCAAATAAGCCACTTTCGACTGATTCCATTTTTGTAAATTCATTTTGGTTTCAGCATGTATTTGTTGGGATGCCCAACGATTATCTACCATTGATTGGCTCAATTGATATTCGGCAATTTTAATATTTCCAAGGTTTTTATTCCAAAATGCCAAAGGCATTGCAAGCGTAAAGTTTAGCTGATTCTGAAAAGCTCCCCCTCTTTGGTCATAAGATAAACCTAAAGTTAGGTCGGGTTTTGCCAAAGATTTCTGCCATTTCAAGTACCATTCTTTTGAACCGATATTTTTCTGAGACAACAACCAATCTGGTCGAGATTCGAGGCTCTGTTCTATCAGTTGGTCATTGATTTGAATGGGATTCTTGAGGTATCTATCCAAATTTTTCTCTTCAAAAATCGGAAAAATGTCTTCTGTTTCGTTGGTTAAGAGTGACAAACGATTTTGTAATTCAATGTTTTCTTTCAAAATATCATTTCTTTGATTCAGAAGAGAAAGAGATAAAGCTTGCAAGCGAACCAACTCTTTCAATGCAATATTATTTTTGTTTACTTGTTCCGAAAATGCAGCAATAAGGCTTGCAATATGATTGATTTGGGTGTTGAGTGAATTTACTTTGTTGTTGTTAAAATACAAAGCAATAAAATTTTTCCGAAGTTCTAGTTTAAGATTTCTTAATAAATCTTGAAACGCCAACGCTGCCATTTGCTCATTTGTTTTAGCAAACTCTGTTTGAAATTTACGCTTATTTCCCAATAAGATTAGTTGCTGAACTGCCAAGGCTTTTTGTCCTTTTGAGCCAATATCTAAAACTTTGGAATTGGGAGGATTAACGGCATTCATTTCACCTGACAATACAGGCAAATCCCAGATTTTAGATTGAATGACCTCAGCTTTTGCCATATCTATATTGTATTGATTGGCTAGCAAAACCAGATTATTCTTTACAAACAATTGTTCACAGGTTTGTAAATCCAGTTTTTTTTGGGCGAAAGCACTTAAGCAAACTAAAAGTATGCCGAAACACGTCGTTAGAATTTTCATTTTGTTGTACTATTATGATTTAAAATCTCATCAATATTGAGAAATAAATTATTATTATTTCTCAATATCAGATTAATATTTTCTTAAAGTTTTAGGCTATCTGCAAAGGATAGCCTATGTTCTTCTTTCTTAATTAAAAAATACCTGATATTGCATGATGACACCTCCTTTACGCCCCAATAAATTTCCGTCATTTGAAAATAAAGGCCTATTTTGATACGCTACCGTAAATTTGGATGTGTGTCCATTCGTTAGAACATTCACACCAATATCATAAAAATTCATGGCTTTATTTAAGCGTTCGTACGAAGCATGTTGCAAGCTAACATAAGGCATTACTGTGGTTTTTCCCAAAAGATTATCTTTCATTTTGTAGCCAAACTGCCCATAAATCACACTTCCTGTACCATAAGCGGGGTAATTATTTCCAGCACCATTAATCAAATTTGTATTGGTACTACCGTTAGCAGGATTCATTGGGCCCAGATTCCTGATATAATTGGGACCGAAATTAAAATTGGTATAGTTGAGATATGCACTCACGGCTTGCCCGTCGGTTGCAATTGGTGCATCATAAAAGGCATCCACACTCCATTGTAACATATTTGTCTGAACAGTATCTTTCTGATTATCAGCTAAATGCCACATAGCTTTTGCTTGAGCAACGATTCCTGCTCCAATCGTGAAAACTTTTTTCTTACCTAAATAAGTACCAGTCATATACGGTGTTTGATTAGACTCTTGGTCGAGAAATTCATAATGCAAATACGCATTCAGCTGTTTTTTTGGAGGCAATGATGAAAAATTGGAATTTGCCTTCAAAACAGAAGAATATCCATTGGCTTTTTGAAAAGCCATGGGGTCTGCCATGGTTACTCGATAATCAAGTCTGCCCAATTTACCTTTCGCATAAATGGATAATTTTCGCAAAAATTGGTCAGTCACATCATTCGTTGATTGTAAAAATAAGGGAGCATCTACTCCTAAAATAGAACCAACAGAAGGAGCAGAAAATCTAGACAATCCACTCCATGCCGTTAAGCCCCCCCCAATAGAAAGTTTATTTTTAA
This sequence comes from uncultured Emticicia sp., assembly GCA_964444025.1. Taxonomy (GTDB): domain Bacteria; phylum Bacteroidota; class Bacteroidia; order Cytophagales; family Spirosomataceae; genus Emticicia. The sequence continues at coordinate 7,720 of CAYUFZ010000045.1, read as the reverse complement.
CCAAAGCATATTCGCCAAGGGCATCGTGGACAAAAAAGCCGACTTTTCTATCCGAAATACTATTAAAATTATTTTCTCCAAACTGACTATAAATAAACACCCGGTCGGTTAATTGTCCAAAAAATTGAATTCTATATCGACGAATACCGATATCAGTACCTTTTTCTTTCGAATAACCAAAAATCGTCGAACCTGGATTATAGTCTAAATACCTTAACCATGTTTGATTTACCATGGTTAATTTAACAAAATGACTTCCATCTTCATTTAATTTCAGTTTACCATCTTTCAAGACTTGAGCATTCAGCCCCTCTCCAAAAAGTAGAAAAGCAAAAAAAAGAATAAATGAGTTCGTAAATTTAGTTGTAGATTTCATTGTATAAAAATTAAAAAATTGACAAAAAAATAGCACTCTGCAATTATTCAACTGCAAAAATTATCAGATGTATCACGATTGATGAAAGAGGGCATTGATAGCATTCCAATGCCCCCATATTGATTTTAAGATTTTTTTCGAGCAGCTAAATGATGTTCAGACACAGGAGTATGTTCGTCCAAACCAATGATGGTGACTTTGCCACCGGTAGCACTATAATCATGTTCGAAGTGATGTAAATTCTCCATCACCGAGTGGTCAATCATGATTGTATTTTTCAGATCAATTGTTACATTAAATCCTGGAGGAATGGCATCTAACTTGCTTTTAATACCCAAATAATTGCTAAATACAGCCGATTTGTTGATTTCAACCAGATACTCATCATCGGTAAAAGACACCTCCGTTGGAGTTTTGAACAAGGTTTTTAATAAATCCCAATCTACGATATTAATCAGCAATTGCAAGACAATTCCCGCTGCAATTCCAACCAATAAATCCTCAAACAAAGTAAAGAAAATAGTTACTAAAAAGATAGCAAGTTGCTCTTTTCCAATTCTAAATGTTTGAATAAACTCCCTTGGGTGAGTCAATTTGATACCAACAGTAATCAACATTGCCGCCAAAGCAGTATTTGGAATTAATTCGATTAAGTGCGAAGCCAACAATAAAAATACCAAGATGAAAAATCCGTGGAAAAAATTAGCCCAACGAGTTTTTGCTCCATTATTGACATTCGACGAGCTACGAGCCACCTCCGAAATCATAGGTAATCCCCCTAAAATGGCCGCAAAAGTATTGCCAATACCAACTGCAATCAAATCCTTGTTTGCATCTGATTTTCTTCGGTATGGGTCCAACATATCAATTGCTTTAACTGTCAGTAAAGATTCTAAACTACCTACTAAAGCAAACATAATCACATACTTGACAAATAATCCAATCTGAGAAATTCCTGAGAAATCGACATTTACCTTAACATTTTCCATCAAATTTCCGATATGCACCAAAGCATAAGCAGGTTCTGTTTCTTGGAAATTCATCCATAATTCGGCAGGAATCGCAATAGCCAATACCACCAAAGGTGCTGGGATTTTTTTGATGGTCGAGTTTTTAATCATCGGCCATCCCAACATGAT
>CAYUFZ010000045.1:2146-6190 GCA_964444025.1 uncultured Emticicia sp. | reverse complement strand
GGGTCCAGATTCATCACAAATTCAGGAATAGCAGCTAATAATCCAAAAGGGCCTTTGCCTTTTGTCATTAAAGGGTTTACATCTAACAAAATGGGGATTTGTTTCGCAATAATAATCAGACCAATAGCAGCCAACATACCGTGAATGGCAGATAAAGGGAAAAAGTCCGCTAATTTTCCAAGTTTTAATACACCAAACAAAACCTGAAGCAAACCTGCCACAACCATCGCACCCAAGGCCAAATGCCATCCAGTTTCACCACCACCAAACTCCGCAACAGCTCCCGCAACAATCACAATTAAGCCAGCAGCAGGGCCTTTGATGGTCAGACGAGAACCCGCAAAAATACTCACCACTACTCCCCCAATAATAGCCGTAATTAAACCCATTATCGGTGGGAATTCGGAGGCTTTGGCAATTCCCAAACTTAGCGGAAGAGCCAATAAAAAAACAATAAATCCAGATGCCGCATCGCTCGAAAAGTTTTCTTTCAAGCCTTCCAATCCATCTTTAGGCAATTTCAATTTTGAATCCATTTTCATAATATTGCATTAATTAATTTATACTTAGAATACATAGCTAATTAAGATGACTTATAAGGCACTTCATGATAAGTCTTATTGTGAGGGCCATAGAATAATCGAGAGAATAAGCGAATCAGAGAAATTCCCGACAAAATATAACTCGATGCTACCGCATAAGCCAAAACCACTTGTTCTTCGTGAATATGACTAAAAACCAAGTCCAATCCAATGAATGTAGGTGTTATCGGAAAACCCGCCAAGCCAAGACAAGACAATAAAAATATCAAAGCCAAATTAGGATGTTCGAAGGCATGCCCATGATATTCTTCCAGATTGACATGATTTTCGATTTTATTCAATTTATTTATACTGATATAACCTACAATACCCGAAACAACGACCCCACTGAGATAAAATATGCCTTCTTTTAGTTCAAATTTTTCGTTGAACGAAATAGCCAAAGCAATCCATAAATGATTCATTATCAATAACAACCAACTCATCAAAGGGCTTTTTCTTTCGGAGAATGATTTCAAAATCATTAAGAGGCCAATCAAAGCAAAAAAGGCGGGAAAATAAGTATGGGTAGTTTCTGAAGCAGCCCCCAGTACAAACCAAATCACCACACCAATGATATACGCAGGAATGAATAAAATCAACAAGCGATTGACTGTCAAAAAGTCTAATTTTCTACCTATATTCTTTAGAGGCTTCCAAAGAATATAATTCATGAATGAGTCCATATTCCACTCTTTCAAGCTTAATACATAGACAGCATACTCCATTTTCTTAGGCAAAGTATCTTCAAAAGTATGCTCATGAGGGATAAAATTGTAAAATTGCTCACGTATTTTATAGCTCACAACCGAAGGCGATACAAGCAATTGATAAGTCCTCAAGAAAGCATTTCCAGCAAAATGAAACAAGGCTAATTTTTCCCAACCAAGAGCCACTTCTATAAAAATCAAACCAATTTGAGCCACCGAAGCATAACCAATTTGTGTTTTTACAGAAGATTGTACACGGGCAATCAGAGAGGACAAGATGCTCGTCGTCAAACCCAATAATACAATCAATACCCTAACCAAGACCTGATGCTCCCAAAAAGGATAGGTTCTCAACAACAAAAATACGCCCACATTGACCGAAAGAGAACCATAAAAAATAGCACTTGAAGGGGTAGGTCCTTCCATTGCCCTAGGTAGCCACGAAGTAAATGGAAACTGAGCAGATTTCGCCGCCGCCGCCAATAAAACCATCACTGAAATAAACATACCGATATAACTATGAACCTCTAGGTGTTCATGTACCAATTCGTAATTGCTCAATTTCCAAAAAGTAATATTTTCGTGCCACAAATGATGGCTCGCCCACATCGCCAATACAAGCCCAACATCACCGATTCGGTACACAGAAAATACTTTTATGGCATTTTTAACTGGCAAATAGCGGTCTCTGTAAAATGCAATCAGCAAAAACGAACAAACACCGAGTATCTCCCATCCGATAAATAAAGTTTCAAAGTTGCCGGATAAAATTGTGATGTTATACCCTAAATAGAAAAACAAAATCGTATTGAAAAACCTTTTGTACCCCCGCTCTCTGTGTAAATAATATCTGCTGTAAATGGTTACTAAAAAGGTTAAAAACGCCCCAACCAACAAATAAACTGCTGTGATTTTATCAAAATACAAATCAACTAAAAACTCATATTCCTTCGATTGAAAAAGAACAATTTCTTTTAAATTGAGAGTTTCGTGCCCGTTTATCAGCCAATAAACCGAAAAACAAAGCAAGCTCAAAAAATTGACACCTACCGTCGAAAAAGCTGTCCAGGATGTTAATGTTTCTTTTTTATCAGGAATGAACAGGCTCAATCCAAAACCTGCTAAAGGAATAAATATAAAAAATTGCAATAAAGATACCATATCTGTTATCATTTTGGCTGTTGGAAATTAATCGAGTAAATAAACCGGAAAATTCTCTTGGTGCGACTCAAGCAAGACCTCGATATCGTGAACCATCGGTAAATTCGACTGAATAGGCACGTAAGAGACAAATGCTCCATTTTTGAAATAACTCAAAGCCCTGGTTTCTGGATTAACAGCCACCAAATGCACCCATTCATTCACAAACCACTCGTAAGTTTGTGCTGATTGTTGTATCGCTTGTAAAACTACCTCATTGAAATGCTCCACAATCACCATCAAACGAATAGGGTCATGTACCTCAATCATCTGACTTGGTAATCCGGGACGCAAATCTCCGTCAGCACCATTGGCTACGCCAAATAATCCCATCACATTGTGGGGCAATTTCGAGCCAGCCCCTAATTTTTGATTATCAACCCTTGAAAAATAATATTCTAAATTAATTCCCCCACAAACCGGAGCCACCGCATTCAAAATATTCACTAAAAACTTTCCTTCTGGATCGACTTCATAATCAAATGAATTGAGAAATGACCGACGATCTAAAAATAAATGTTTTGAAAGTTCTCTTCTTCCGACCAAACAAAGGGCATTGGTCGCATGATTCAATTCTGGGCGTGGTTCGAATAAAGAAACAGCCCTTCTACGAATTTTTTCGTGGATTTCCTCTGGACTTGCCTTCGTGTCAATGGACTCAAATCGTCTCGAACGTTCTTTGGCATTGAAGTCCAATGATTTAATGAATAATGCTACATTTTTTTGGTGATTCTTTAAATTTTCAGCACTCAATACCTCTGTGTCATAAAATTCAATCTCATCACGAGTCGTGTCGTGCAAAGCACCCACAAACTGAGTTGTATCAGGGATATCGATGCCTCTTTCACGAAGTTTTGCCCGTACACCGCTATGATTTGCCATAAAACTTACCACACGAGCATTGATAGAGCCAGGCCTTCCCGAACATGCCCCACAATCGTATCCAGCATAGTGCGTATTATTGACACTACTCGCTCCATGCCCGACAACATATACCAATGGAGCAAAATTTTCTACCAATCCAATACTATTTAAAAGATTATAGACCCGAATAGTCATTTCTTCTAAAGTAAATCCTACTTGTAAGCCATCTTCAATATCTTCTATGCTTTGATTTTCGATGGTTAAGGTAGAAGTTGGACGCATGTGTTTGAAAGACGAAACCGCCGCAACATTGTCTGAGGGTCTGAAAATATTCAACATCAAACGAAAAGCAGACCAAAAGCCCAAAGTTTGGGTAATCAACCATCCACTGAAAAGAGAATGGGTATGCTTTTCGAAGTGCAAATCATTCTTTTTCGATGCTTTGCTATTTTCTAATTCTTCTTTGATTAGATATTTGGGAGTAACCGGAGCAGGACACTGTTTGGTTGAAGTATTGGCATGAACAGGCTTATAGAAAAACTCAACGCCAAAAAATCCAGCAGTACCATAAGTTCTACACGAATCATCAAATTTTTCTAAATATCTTCTAATCGAACATTCCCTGTCATCAATACAAAATAGTGCATCAAACGATTTATGTTCAATATTTTTTTTACGCATATCTTCCT
>CAYUFZ010000045.1:0-2136 GCA_964444025.1 uncultured Emticicia sp. | reverse complement strand
GTACTTTCCACTTTATCTAATTGATACAGTAAGAAGTTTTCATCTTTTAAGAATTCTCTAATACGTATTTCAACATAAGTATTAAAGTCTACGTTATGTTCAATATTTTTTTTACGCATATCTTCCTCCTGAACACCCGCCAAAACTTGGTCGTAAAATGTCCATTCAAAAGCATCTTGCCAAATCTCCATTACCTCATGGTATTCATCTTTGGGAATATCCCCGAACAACTCCTCGAACGTGTCTGTTACTCGATGGCCAAGTGAAGCCCAATTTTCGCCAAATTTAAAATCAAGGGCATCTATCTCCAATAATAATTCAAAGATGATAAATTCTTTCAGCGTGATATTTTTTCTGTCGATTAAAGTTTGAGGAAAATCCTCCACAGCCGACACTATCCCCGACCACCCTTGATGGGCAAATTGTTGGTCGAAAATATACTGTTCGTACAAATCCTTGTCCCCAACGATTAAGTCCAGCAAACTTTCGATGGTACAATTACCCTCCAAAAGCAGTCTTCTTGCACGCTCTGTTTTGAAAAAGCTTGAAAAAGCATTTTGCTCCACTTCCCTCAAAGAAGCTAAAAATCCTTTGTTCGAAATCGGAAAACGCCAAATAGAAATACCCTGGTCTAAATATCCCCCAACAATCCGAAACAAGAGTGGGTGTACCAAAATATCCAAATCAATATGAAATTTACTTTTCCAATTAGCCCGAAGTTTCCCAACTTTTGGTCGAATCATAGAATCAAATTTCTTAGAAATTACTTTGGACTTCCAATCAGCCAAAGCTTCCGCCCCTTGTCTTTGAATGATTACTCGCTCCAAAACATTTGGGTTAATGAGTTTATTTTCATACAAACGCCTATATTCACCCAAAGAAAGCGAAACTTTATACCCAAACATCTTCGAGGCACGACGTAGTGCTTCGTAAAACTTAAAATTCTGAAAAGCATGAAGCGTATTGTGATGAACAAAGTCTTTCAACGGAGCTTGTGCCGGTAAAAAATGCTTTAATTCATGCAAAAGGCCATGTTCATCGAATCGAATAGACGAGTCTTTTGAATCTTTCTTTTTCATGGAATAATTTGTTTATGACAAAAATGGATTTATTTCTCTCAAAACTATTTGATTGGTTTTGTAAGATTTGTCACAAATTAATTTTCCGTCTCTGAAAGTGAATTCAAAACAAGATTAAATTATTTTAATATTCGTCAAAATATTTAGAATAGACAAAGGACTCTTCCAAAAGTGCCATTTTGTTATTTTATCGGGCGAAAATCAGCAAAATAGCACATTTTATCATTAATTTGCATCAAAATTAAAATTCAGATCGCTATTGTCGAAAACATTCAATTTATTCAAAATCAAATCCAAAACACTTCGGTAAAATTGGTGGCGGTATCCAAAACAAAACCCATAGAATTATTAATGGAAGCCTATCATTCGGGTTTTAAGTCTTTTGGGGAAAATTATGTTCAGGAATTAGTAGAAAAGCAAGAAAAAATGCCCAAAGATATCGAATGGCATTTTATCGGGCATCTTCAATCAAACAAGGTAAAATACATTGCTCCTTTTGTCCATCTGATTCACTCTGTGGATAGCTTGAAGTTATTGCAAGAAATAAACAAACAAGCGGCCAAAAACAATAGGGTGATTGATTGCCTGCTACAAATTCATATTGCTCAAGAAGACACCAAATCAGGAATGAGTGAAGAGGAATGTTTGGCTATTTTACAAAAGCAAAACTCTGATGAAAAAATGAATCATGTACAAATTTTAGGGCTGATGGGCATGACGACCTTGACAGAGAATACCCAACAAATACGAAAGGAATTCAGAAATCTAGGTGTTTTTTTTAATCAAATACAAAAACAATACGAAGGACTTCAAATATTATCAATGGGGATGAGCGGAGATTATATGATTGCGATTGAGGAAGGGAGTAATTTGATACGTGTGGGAAGTAAAATTTTTGGAGAACGGATTTATCAATCTAATTAAGAAAAAAGTCTCGACAGATGTTGAGGCTTTTTTTCTTAACTTGATAAAAATAAAAAAAGCACTCATTTCTGAGTGCTTTTGCGGTCTGGACGGGACTCGAACCCGCGACCCCATGCGTGACAGGCATGTATTC
>CAYUFZ010000044.1:12683-16607 GCA_964444025.1 uncultured Emticicia sp. | reverse complement strand
ATGGGAAACGTATCAGCAGTATGGAGACAAGCACTTGTTGGCAGAGCATTACGAGGCGATGAAGCGATACATGAAATTTTTAGAATCGAAGGTTGAACCCTCCACAGGAATATTGAATGAAGGCCCTTTGGGAGATTGGCTCAGTCCAGAAGGAAATAAAAACGATAATACCTTGTTTTGGATGGCATATTTTGCCTATGATTTGAAGGTGATGAGCAAAATTGCTCAACTCCTGAATCGTACCGAAGATGCCCAGTATTTTGCTTCTAAAGCAAATGAAATCAAACAAAAGTGGAACGAGGTTTATGTAGATAAAGATACGCATAAAACCATAAAGTCGGGCATCAAAACAGGATTCATGGGACCTCCAAATGAGGCACAAAAAAATCAAAAGTCGGATAAAGGAACCATCATCGATACCCAAGCATCTTATGCGATTCCGTTGGATTTGGATATTTTTGATGAAAAAAATAAGCCATTTGCTATCCAAAATTTAAAAGAGACAATCAAAAGAAGCAATAAAGACGATGGCGGGATAGAACGACCAGAATATTCTTTAATGACTGGATTTATCGGAACGGCATCTATTTCAAGAGCTTTATCCGAAAATAACAGCCACACGGAAGCCTACAAACTTTTACAACAAAAAACATATCCTTCTTGGTTATATTCGGTTGTAAACGGAGCAACATCCATTTGGGAAAGGCTAAATTCTTACACCGTAGAAAATGGCTTTGGAGGAAACAATAGTATGAATTCATTCAATCATTATTCTTTCGGTGCAGTGGCCGCTTGGATGTACAATTATTCTTTGGGAATCCAAAGGGGAGAGGGAAGTTTCAGGCATTTTGTGCTAAAACCCAATCCAGACCCAACCAAAGAAATGACTTGGGCAAAAGGGCATTATGATTCAATTTATGGAAAAATTGCCAGTGAATGGAGGTATCAAGGAGATAATCTCATTTATTTGACAGAAGTTCCTGCCAATACTTCTGCCACGCTTTATTTACCCGTCAGCAAGATTGAAAACATCAAAGAAAGTGGAAAAAATCTGACGAATGTGTCGGGAATTTCAAATGTTTTGGTAGAAAATAATCAGGTGAAAATGACGCTGGTATCTGGAAAATATTCTTTTGAAATAAAACAATAGTATCAAACAAAATTGTATAAAGCGGTTGATGAGGCATTAGCTATCGTCAATCGCTTTTTTTATGGGATTAAATTTTGGGATTTTTAGAGAAAGTATTCATGGATTTGTTTAATTTCACGAAATTATATTTTACAATTATCTAAAACAAGATGAAAAAACTGTTATCATTCTTTTGTATTTTAGTGCTAAATAAAATGGTTTCGGCACAATCAACAATTATCCCTATCGAAACTTCTGAAAATGCTCTGGTTTTACAGACTGATCAAGAAAATCATTTGGGAATCATTCATTTTGGTAAAAAATTAAATCATTCCTTTGAGTATTCGCAGATATCCAAAGCCTTTGATTATCAAGATAATAATTCTGGAATTTATCATTCAGTTTATACTCCAGGTGGGACATGGAGCTTGGTAGAACCTGCTTTTCAGGTATTACATGCTGATGGAAATACCTCGTCTGACTTAATGTATGTTTCGCATCAAGTACAGCAAAAGAATGAAAATGTAAGCCTTACGACGATTATACTAAAAGACCCAGTTTATGGTACGGAAGTTAGTCTGTTTTTTCAAACATTCGCCAAAGAAAATGTCTTTGAGCAATGGACAGAAATAAAACATCAAGAAAAATCTTCGATTCAGTTGAAAAAATATGCGTCTGCCAATTTGTATTTTGTTGCCAAAGATTTTTATTTGCACCATTATCATGGCAGTTGGGCGAAAGAAATGATGCCCGAAGATACACGATTGACTGCTGTGATAAAAACGTTGGATTCAAAATTAGGCACAAGGGCAAATCTGTATCAGCCACCAACTTTTATGCTTTCTTTTGACAAACAATCGAGCGAAGAAAGCGGAAAAGTATTACTCGGGACATTGGCTTGGTCGGGTAATTTTAAAATGGATTTTGAGAAAGATTCTTATAATAATCTACGCTTAATTGCAGGCATTAATCCATTCGCTTCAGAATACACCTTAGCTCCGAACGAAATATTCAAAACTCCATCTTTTATCTATACCTATTCCGAAAACGGCAGAGGTGAAGCAAGCAGAAACATGCACGATTGGGCAAGAAAATATAGAATTTTAGATGGAGAAGGAAATCGTTTGACGTTATTGAATAATTGGGAAGCTACTTATTTTGACTTTGATGAACAAAAATTGGCAGGATTATTCAAAGGTGCGAAAGAATTAGGGGTTGATATGTTTTTGTTGGATGATGGTTGGTTTGCAAACAAATATCCAAGAAATTCGGATAGAGCTGGCTTGGGAGATTGGCAAGAAAATAAGAAAAAATTGCCAAACGGAATTGGCTATTTGGTGAAAGAAGCGACCAAAGCTGGTGTAAAGTTTGGAATATGGGTGGAACCCGAAATGGTTAATCCAAAATCTGAGCTATACGAGAAACATTTGGATTGGGTAATTCGAGAGCCGAATAGACCTGAAAAATATTTTAGAAATCAATTGCCTTTAGATTTATCGAATCCCGAAGTGCAGGATTTTGTGTATGGGGTTTTAGATAATTTATTTACAAAAAACCCAGAACTTGCTTTCATCAAATGGGATTGTAATGCTGTGACTTACAATGCACATTCCATCTATCTCGAAAAAAATAAAATACCACAATCGCACTTGTATATCGATTATGTACGAGGTTTATACAAAGTTTTGGAGCGTTTACGTGCCAAATATCCGAAAGTACCCATGATGCTATGCTCAGGCGGTGGAGGCAGAGTGGACTATGGGGCTTTGAAATATTTCACAGAATTCTGGGTGTCGGATAATACTGACCCACTGGAAAGAATTTACATGCAATGGGAGTCGTCTTATTATTTTCCGTCAATCGCCGAGTGTAATCATATCACGGATTGGAGTAAAGTAGGAATCAAGTATCGTACAGATGTGGCAATGATGGGGAAAATGGGCTATGATATTGTGGTTGCTCAATTGAACCCCCAAGAGCTTGAGTTTAGTCAAAAGGCTCTCAAAAATTATGATAAATTGAAAGAAACGATTTGGCAAGGGGATTTGTTTCGTTTGGTAAATCCTTTTGAAAATAAGTTTGCTTCTCTTCAATACGTGAACAAGCAACAAACGAAATCCGTGATGTTTAATTATTTGACCATCGATAGATACGATATGAATACTTTGTTGGAGCCTGTAAAGTTAGAAGGCTTGAATCCTTCAAAAAAATATTCAATCAAAGAAATCAATGTATTTCCTGGCACAAAGCCTATCTATGATGGAGAATCAGTCTATTCTGGAGAGTTTTTGATGAAAATAGGAATTAACCCAAAATTAAACCACCAACGCTCAAGCGTAGTGATAGAAATAAACGAGCAAAATTAACATTCATAAATCCATGAAAAAAATCTCATTTTTAATTTTCTTTTTCATCAGCATCAACATTGTCCAAGCACAAACATTATTGGAAGACCAATTCCAATTTAATTTTTTGGCATTGAATCCGGCTTTGGCTGGAAAAACAGGGCGTTTTAATCTGAACGCAATGCTGGGCAATCAGTTCAACGGAACGCCTCGTCCTCAGCAAATTTATCAACTATTTTCGACAGACGGTGTGATTCAAGACGGCAAAGGCGGGTTGGCATTGCAAGCATACAATAGCAATATTGTGGGATTGAACAATTCGGGTGTAAAAGCTTCTTATGCGTATCATTACCAAATTGGAGAGCTAGCAACCCTAAGCCTAGGCATTGATGCTGGATTTAAGTATCAACCAGTTTTGGTCTCTGGGAGTGGTCTGAAACAAATGTATCC